>JANMNW010000010.1:0-3297 GCA_031368515.1 Chloroflexota bacterium | reverse complement strand
CCTCCTCACTTTTGCGGCTGCGCGGTCAGACCGGGACCTGCGGGTAGCGGCGTGCTGGCTGACATTTTGACATCGCGGGTTAAGCGCTCGACGGCGGGCGAGGTCGTCATGGTGCCGGTCGCCAAACCTTCCGGCACGTAGGACTCGTTGAAGACGCACAGCACTTCGTCGCCTTGGCGGAGCACAAACTTGGCGGCGAGTGCATGGACTCGAACCTCACCGCCCGAGACCGTTTTCGGAACCAGGCTTTCGCTGCCGTCGCCCGAAACCAAATAGATCGCCGGAATCACCATGTTTTCTGGAAACACAAACGTCGTGATCTTGCCGTTGTCGGAGACTGCGCGTGGCTCAAAGCTCGCCGCGCCCTGCACCGTGTAGTGGGCATTACGCGGAAGCGCCGTTTCGTCGCCCGCCAGCGTGCGCTCGGCTTGTTTGGCTTTGGCGGCTTCGGCCGCTGCTGCCGCTTCGGCTTTGCGTTTTGCGGCTTCGTCGGCCGGATACTGGTACTTCAGCAGATAAAACGGCTTTTGACTTTTGACGTCGCCGTCCGCACTCGTCAGCTCGAACTGATAGCTGCGCTTGGTCCCGTCCAGCCGCTGCGTCACCACCGACATATTGGTCGGCTCTTGCTGCTCACGCGGTTTCAGGAACAGAATATGCCCGACCGGTTGGGCTTCCCAAGCGACCGTGTTGCCGATCGCCGCCTGCAAAATTTCTTCGTCGGGCGAAAACTCGATCTGGATCGAATGCCGCAACAGCCCAGCGACGCGCACCACCTGATAGGGCCGGTAATCGACAAAACGGACGCGCGCATCAAGCTGCCCGGCGCGGGGGTCTTCAGCCGCAAGGGCTATTGTCGAAAGTGAAACGAGCGCGAGACAGGCGCCGGACAGGCGTTTGATTGGTGTTGCTCTACGTGTCATGGGATGGCCTCCGCATCTGCTTTGAAGTCACTCACCAGAAACCCGAGCGGATTGATCTGCCGGTCTGCAGCCGACATGGATTCGCTCGAATAGGAAACCGTCAGCGTCGCAATCCAATGGGTGGTCTGGGTGTCGTCGCCGCGCAAAACCGTCTTCAGGTAGCGAACCGAGGCGACATTGCGGTCCAGCATCGACACCGAGGAGACCGTGATGCGGACAATCGCCGACTTGCCGTACAGCACCTGCGGGCTTTGCGGATTGCTGCCTCGATAGAGCTCCTGGAACCGGCGCTGTTCGACGGGCACTGACATTAAAGCCACGGTGCGAAAATTGATCTCGGCTTCACTGACTGCAAAGCCTTCCCGGGCACGGACATAAAGCCCGGCAAAGTATTTTGTGGTGGCTTCTGCGTAGGTGTTGGGACCTGTGATGGCGGACACCACATCAACAATCCCGGTCGTGTTATCGACGCGGATGACGAATGGCTCGACGCTCTTTAAGGGTGCGAGGCAGGCCACCGCCACGAGGCTAAGACAGGTCAAAATGCACGCCCCACCGGCAATGCGCCAGGCGCGTTTGGCGGACGCATGCGCTTCCAGCGCCGCATCCTGATCAAAGCGCCGGGCAGTTGCAAAATAGTCGTCGAGATCACCGGCGCGCACGGCTTCAGCTTTGCCCATTGTGGCCTCCTGGGTTGGAAGCTTCTGGTACAAGGCTGGTGCGGTCCGGCACGCTGCCGACCGGACGGCGCGCCGAGCCATCACACGACGGCAGACCGCCGCGCCAACTGGCGCAACCCGTGAGGCTGACCAGAACAGCCATCATCATCAGTGTCATTACTCTCGGCATGCTTACCCCCTTTGTTGACCGGTCATGGCTTGCTGCTGTTCGATGGTTGGCCCGGAGCTGCGCGCCGCAACGGCGCGGGCGTGCGGCCGGAACCAGCCGTGCCCGCCCGCGAAACTCTGCCCGCGCGCTGCGAGACTTTGCGCGCTAGCTTTGGCGCTCTCGATATTGGTAACGGTTGAAGAATGCGTCGCCCGCATCACGGCCGCAGGACCGCGAACAGCAAGCCAAGCGCCGCCTGCAGAAAGAGAAGCCGCCATCGCCGGCAAGTTCCACAGCACGCCAAAACAGAACGTGCCGCCGGCGACAATGCCGAGTGCCGACGCGGTTGAATCCCACGCGCCTTTGGAGGTGCCGAGCAAACCTTCGAGCGTCGTTAGCATCATCGCCAGCACGGCGATGGAGAGCACCTGCAGGATCACATAGTTGACGACTTGCGCCAGCCAGGCCTGGGCAAAACCGCGTGTCGATTCAAAAAGCCCAAGGGCGATAAACACAGGTCCCAGACCGAGTACCAACGCGAGCGCGAACTTGGCAAACAGCCAGGTGAAATACCCATAGGCCGTCAGCAGCCCCATGGTGACGTAAATCACCACCGAGGACACCGCCGCCTTGATCAGGCCAAAGCTCCACCCGGCGTCGCTCCACATCTCTTCAACCAGCACGTTGGTCCGCGTCAGCAATTGATCGAAGCGGCCAGGAGAAGCAGGCGTGCCGCCGCCGACCACCGCCGCGATTTCGCGCGGCAGGGTGTCGAAGAAGAAGGTCCCAACATAAGCGTTGTAGCTGGCGTAGCTCAGGGTCAGGGTCGTGATGATGCTGGCTTTGACAATGCGTCCAAGCGCATCGGGGATCGGCTCTTGCACAGCGCCGCGCAACACCAAAATCCCGAACCACAGAACATATAGCGTCAGCGCCGCCCGCATCGGATCGGCGAGCGCACTACAGAGCCCCGACGCCGTCCGCTCCAGGAACTGGATGGCGGGCTGCTGAAACGCCGCATCGATGGCTTGAAAAACGTTCATGGCTGCCTCACGCGCATGTGTTGCCGGGATTCGGGTTAGGGCTTGGACGACGTACCACCGAGGGCGCGGATATTGCCGTCAATGCGCCGGTCCCAATCTTCGCGTGCCCGCTGCTCGCGGGTTTGCACTTCCGCCTGCTGCAGCATGTGAAGCGCCTGCATTTTGAGGAGTTCGTTTTGCAGATGCGCGCTTTCACTGCCGATCCGCGCTTGCAGATCAAGCGTCGTTTTTTGGTCTTAGCTTTGGCCGATCTGACGGCGCAGTTCGTCGAGGCCATCCATGCGTTGGGTGGCGGCCTCATAGACCAGTCGATCCACACTCACCTGCCCGGCATTGGCGAGTTGCGCCCGGCGGGATTCCGCGGCATAGAAATCATCGCCCGTGCGTGCGTAGACCTCGTTCACTCGGGCGTAGGTCTCAGCGCGGGATCCAAGCGCGCCGGCACCCTGCCCCTTCAAGGCGGCTTCGAGCCACCTCGCGCACCACAAGCTGACGTCGATCAC
>JANMNW010000662.1:0-1930 GCA_031368515.1 Chloroflexota bacterium | reverse complement strand
AAGTCGGTCGCCGCGGCCGCGTACGTGGCTGCCAGTTCCCGCACGCGGACGGGTTGCTGCACAATCTCCCCAGAATGGAACTGGCCGTCTGCCGAACGAATGGTGCAAATCTCGATGTTGCGGCCGCAGCGATTTGGCGTGAATCGGCTCTACCTGAGCGGGCCAGTGGCAACCATGCGCGTGCGGGGTGAGCTTCGACCGCGCGCGGAGGGAGGCACTCATCTGGTATATGAGGTTTGGGCGCGCCCGAAAAACGTGTTCGGCCTCATCGCCATCCCCGGTCAGATTGGCGTGCTGAGTGCGCTCGCCTTTGACCGCGCCTTTCGCAAGTACGACCACTTAGCTATGGCTGCGGCTGCGCCGTCCTCGGCCAATGCGTTGCTCGGGCCCAATCCTTCGCTGCAATTGTCGGCCAGCGGGCAGGCGCGGCTACGGCAAGCGTGCGAACAACTGCTCACCGCAGTACGCGACGAGGGGCATCGCGCCATCACACAATGGCTGGATCGCTTGATTGACCTGGTAAGCCACGGCGACGATCTGAGCATCGCCCATATGCGTCCCTATCAATTGGCCGACGACTGGGGCGCAGCGCGTGATGATGCGCTGGCCTTGTGCCTTCATGCCACGCGCGCCGGAATATTGGATTTACAGTGGGATTTGCTATGTCCCTTGTGCCGTGGTGCCAAACTCAGCACACAAACGTTGAGCGACTTGCCGCAGCAGGTTCATTGTGAGGCATGCCGAATTGACTTCACTAGCAACCTTGAGCGCTCGGTTGAATTAACCTTTAGACCCAATCCCGCCATCCGCCAGGTTGACGCCTTCACCTATTGCGTTGGCGGCCCGCAGGTCACACCGCATATCGTGGCGCAGCAGTTGTTGCCTGCCCAATCCAACCGCACAATTTCGCTGCCATTGGAACGGGGCCGGTATCGCGCACGTGCGTTGGAGATGACCGGCGGTCAGTGGCTTTATGCGCAGGCTGATGGCGCCCCACAAGTCTCATTGTGCGTGAGCGACGACGGCTGGCCGACGGATGAGCCAGTGATCTCGCTGAACCCAACCATAAATCTGCAGAACGCGACCGACCACGCACAACTCCTCATCATCGAGCGGGCGGCATGGAGCGATCAGGCCGTGACCGTGGCCGATGCGATGCTGTTGCAGACCTTTCGGGATCTGTTCTCAGCGGAGGCGTTGCGGCCAGGTCAACAGATCGCGGTCGGAAGCCTTACGCTTGTCTTCACCGATTTGCGCGACTCGACGCAGATGTATCGCGCTATCGGCGATGCACTCGCGTTTGATCGCGTAATGAACCACTTCGATGTACTGCGTCGAGCGATCACGGCCGAGGATGGGACGGTGATCAAAACCATCGGCGATGCGGTGATGGCTGCTTTTCGCCAACCTGCGCCAGCGTTGCGCGCCATGCAGAGCGCGCAGCGTGCGCTGGCGGAGCAAGCTCAACCGCTGGCGCTCAAAGTGGGGCTGCACCACGGCCCATGCATCGCTGTGACGTTAAACGATCGGCTGGATTACTTTGGCTCTACCGTCAACATTGCAGCGCGCATTCAGGGCTTATCAGTTGGCGGCGACGTCGTCGTGTCGAGTGAGGTTTGGCAAGATCCAGATGTCAGCGCGTGGTGGCAACAAGTTGCGCACGCGCAAGAGCTGAAGGCACAACGTTTGGAAACACAGTTGAAGGGGATCGCAGGCTCGGTTTCGGTTTGGCGTATCAGTTCCATTTCGAATCTCAAGATTTCTGATGCGTTTCCTCAGGCGGGCGTAGCCCTTTGAGGATGCCGGCCAGCAAAATTCCAGCGAAGATCACCCAACCCAGCACCGTGCCCAGGACATCGGCACGGCTCCGAGCGGGCCGATTTGCGAGTTGCTGCTTGTGGCGCTGTTTCAGTTTGGCTAAAACCCCCGC
>JANMNW010000640.1:0-2255 GCA_031368515.1 Chloroflexota bacterium | reverse complement strand
GATCCGTCGCGGAAGCGGCCAGAGACTCGCGCGTGACGCCCATGAATGCGAATGCCGCCTCATTGGCGTCATGAATGTCCCAATCGCGAGTGACGACAAAGGTCGGCGCCGCGACAGAGTACGCCCACTGCCGCACAATGGCCAACCGCGCGTCCAGTTCCTCGCCGACAAAATACAACGGTTTGGTGGCGTAGCCTGCCGCCAGCAGCAACTGATCGCGCTCCATTGCATCGCACTGCAGGTAATCGGCCAGCCGCAACACCGTGTCGCGCGGCGGCGGCGATTTGATGAAGCCGCGCAGCATCGCTGGATACGAACTGTAGACCGTGTCGCGCAATTGTGTCGGGCTGAACGTGCGCGGTTCGCTGCGCGCGCCATGCTGCCAGTTCGGCACGTGGCGCATGCCTGTGCCGAGTTCGTGGCGCCGGCGCGTGAGCAGCGCCTCGGTGACGCGCACAAACTCCCGGCAATTTGGATGAATGGAGATACGACTGGCTGAATCGATGGATGCTGGCATGCGCGCAGATTATCTATGCATCGCAGAGTTTGAAAACGCTCTTTAGACGTTTTGTGTTTGTTGAAACATGCGGCGGATCACGCCGGCAAAGGCGCGTCGAATGAACACGCATGCAACCGGCGTGGTGATCAGAAACGCCGTCCAGACCATGGCGAGCCCGCCATTTAGGCCGAAGATCAGCGCGCTGGCGATCAACACCGCGCTCCATGATGACACGCTGGAGATCAGCAGCGGAAGCTGGGTGTTGCCGGTGCCGCGCAGCGCGCCGCTCTGCGTCATCATGATGCCCCACAGCGGCATCGACAAGGCCACGATGCGCATGCCCGGCACGCCCGCGTCGATCACGGCCTGATCGGTGGTAAACAGCCCGAGCAATTGGGGCGCCAGCAAAAAACCGATCACGCCCGTGATGCCCATCCAAATGACAGCCCACAAAGTGGCGATGCGCGCGAATCCTTGCGCATCGTCAACGCGCCGCGCGCCCACGCTTTGTCCCACCAAGGCGGTGGCTGCGATGCTGAACCCCAGCCCGGGCAAAAACGAGAACGACAGCGCGGCAAAGATGATGCGCTGCGCCGCCAGCGTCTCGGTGCCCAGCGTGGCCACCACCAGCGTGAGAACCAGAAACGACAGCGCCATGCTGACCTGTTCCACGGCCGCCGGCGTGCCGATTTTTAGCACCCTTTTCACAACGCTCAGATCTGGCATCCAACTGGCTGCGCCCGCGCCGGTGGCGATGCTGATGCCGTTGCGGCCGCGCCATAACGCGCCAACCAGCAGCATCAATGCGATTCCGCGCGAGATAAACGTTGCCCATGCGCTGCCGACCGGGCCCATCTGCGGCAGCCCGGCCACGCCGTTGATCAGGCCATAGGCCAGAGCGATGTTGATGACGTTGGCGATGGCCGTGACAATCATGGGCGTGCGCGAATCGCCTGCGCCGCGCGCGGCGCCGCTGCCGATCAGCAGCGCGACAAGCACCACTACGGTGCCAAAGGTCACCTGCAGATATTCCGTGCCGATCGCGGCCACATCGGCATTCACCCCAAAGATGCGAATCAGCGGGGCGGAAATAAAGTAGCCGCCGATGGCCAGCGGGATCGAGATGATCAGGCTCCAGATCAGCGATTGGCGCGCCATGTTGCTGGCGCGGGTCAGGTCGCGCGCACCCACGGCTTGCGCCACCAGCACCGCGCTGCCGATCGACACCGCGCTGAGGACCGAGATGAGCAGCCACTGGATCTGCTGCGCCGCGCCGACGCCGGCGGTGGCGGCGGCCCCCAGGTGGCCGACCAGCGCGGTGTCCACCGCTCCCAGCAGCGTTTCGAGGAAATTTTCAGCAATGATGGGCCAGGCCAGCGACAACGTTCGGCGGCGAAGGTTGGCTGGATCGGCTGGTCCGGAGGGGATTGCGGTGGTGTCGGGGGTGAGTGCTTCTTCCATGGTGAGCGGCGCGGCAGATGGGCCGGGCCGGCGAGGAAGTGATATTACCGCCTTTCCAAAAAAGGCATGATCACCCGCCACGGCCACCTACCACGGCTTACGGCCACGGCCACGTGCCACGGCCACGCATCCCAACTCAGTAATGCGACAAGTCGAAGAATGCAATTCTACCTTCGGGGCAAATTGCAACGTTGCCGCAGTTAGGTGGCAGATGGTAGGTAGCTCATGCCCGTAAACCGTGATAGGTGGCTGTGGCGCATGGTCGTGGCCGTGATCCGTGGGTCGTGGCCGTGGC
>JANMNW010000234.1:0-5527 GCA_031368515.1 Chloroflexota bacterium | reverse complement strand
GCGCGCAATCGCAAGCCAATCAGACGGCGACGGCCTGAGCATGCATTGGCCCAAAAGCGTTTCTCCGCGGCAGTGGCTGGCGATTGCGGCGGTCATGGCGGTGGTATCCGCCCTCACCCTGTTGCTGCGCGACGCCGTGCGCGACCTGGTGGTGATTCCGGTCACCTACTTGATATGGATCGCCGATGTTTTCATCCGCAGTGTGCCGCAGAGCATACAGCTGATCGTCGCCGTGGGCATCGCCACGCTTGCGGCGTTGCGGGCGCTGGCGGCCGGTCGCGCGCGCGCCGAAGCGCCGCCCATTCCGCCTCAGCCGCGCTTTGAACAATCCCGGCTCGGCTGGTGGTCGCGGCATCTGCATGGCGTCGACGACAGCGCCTATGCCGCTGAGAAGCTCGCGCACGAGCTGCGCGGCATGATCATCGGCACGCTCAGCAGCGACTGGCGCATCGATCGGGACGAGGTCGTCGCCCGCGCGCGCGCGGGCGAGCTTGATGCGCCGCCTGAAGTGCAGGATGTGATCACAGGCATCCCAGCCTGGCTGAAGATTCAACCGACCAACCCCATCACGCGCGCCATACGCGACCTACGCGCGCGTTGGCATCCGGATGAGCCGCCGCCCGGCGCGGTGGAATTGGCCCGCGCGTTGAGCGTCGTCACGGCCTATGTGGAATCGCTGGGAGGCGGTCGCAAGAAGGAATCGACATGACAGAAGCAAAAGTTAGCATCGCCGAAGTGGCATCCACAACTGCGCGCGTGATCGACGAAGTCGAGCGCGCCATCGTCGGCAAACGCCCTGCGCTGGAAATGATGATGGCCGCCTTTCTCACCAGCGGCGGCCACGTGTTGCTGGAGGATTTTCCAGGTCTTGCCAAAACACTCACAGCCAATAGTTTCGCCACCGCGCTGGGCATGCGCTTCAAGCGCATCCAGTTCACGCCGGATCTGCTGCCGGGCGACATTACCGGCGGCTACATCTTCGACCGCGCGCAAAACGCGTTCGTGCTGCGCGCCGGCCCTATCTTCGCCAACATTATCCTGGCCGATGAAATCAACCGCTCGTCGCCGCGCACGCAGTCGGCGCTGCTGGAAGCCATGCAGGAGTATCAGGTCACGCTCGAAGGCGAGACCATGAAGCTGAATGAGCCGTTTATCGTCATCGCCACGCAAAACCCGATCGAATACGAAGGCACCTTCCCGCTCCCGGAAGCGCAGCTGGACCGCTTCATCATGAAACTGTCGGTCGGCTATCCCTCGGCTGAGGATGAGCACGAAATGATCAAACGGCGGCGCATGCGCGGCGGCGACGCGCTGGATCTGAAAGCCATCACCGACGCTGACGGGCTCATGCGCATGCGCGCGGCTGTCGAGTCGGTGCATGTCGATCCGGACATCGAACGCTATATGGTCGATCTGGTGGCGCGGACGCGCCAGCACCGCCAGGCGGCGGTGGGCGCCAGCCCGCGCGGCACGCTGGCCTTGCTCAAGCTCACGCGTGCCTGGGCGGCCATGCAAAACCGCAACTACGTGCTGCCCGACGACATCAAGCGCTTTGCCAAAGTCGCGCTGGGCCATCGCCTCATCTTGCAGCCCGATTTGTGGACGGTGCAGGGCGCAGCCGACCGTGTGATCAACGATGTGATCAACACCGTCCCGGTGCCTGTCAAGCGATGAATCGCGCGCTGTTTGTGTTCGCCCTGATCTTCGCGTTGCTGCTGGCTGGCGTGGCCTCCGTCAACGGCGCGGAGATTGCGCTGGCGATTCCGCTGCTGGCCTATCTTGGCGCGAGCGTGCTTGAACGGCCGGGCGCGCCGCAGCTGCGCGTTGAACGCACCTTGACGCGCATCACCCCCGCAACCGGCGCCGCCGACAGCACAGCACCGTCCGCGCCTGCACAAGCCGCCGACACGCAGGTCGCTGTGACAGTGCGCGTCGTCAACGAAGGCGCGGCGCTGCGCGATGTCATGATCGAAGACAACCTCGCGCCCGGCTTGCGGCTTGTCGAGGGCGACACGCGCGTGCTGACCGCGTTCAACGCCGGTGAATCGGTGGAGTTGAGTTACACCGCGCGCGGCCAGCGCGGCGAGTATATCTTTCGCGCTGTGAACACCGAGGCGGCCGATCACTTTGGCTTGATCACGCGCCGCGAGCAGCTGCCCGCCCCGGGCACATTGCTGATCCAGCCCGAGCCGCAACGGCTGCGTTCGATCGAGATCCGCCCGCCGCGCACGCGCGGCTTTGCCGGGCAGATCCCGGCGCGCCAGGGCGGCGCCGGCGTGGACTTTTTCAACTTGCGTGAATATCAGCCCGGCGACCGGCTGCGCTGGATCAACTGGCGCGCCACCGCGCGCTCGGATGCGCGCAGCGGGCGCCAGCTGTATAGCAATGTGTATGAGCAGCGGCGGCTGGCCGACATTGGCATCATCCTCGACGCGCGTCAGCAGACCGATTTGCGCTCGGACACCAGCACGCTCTTTGAGAACTCGGTGGCAATAGCCGCAGCCCTGGCGGAGACATTTCTTGCCGACGGCAACCGGGTCGGGTTGCTGGTTTACGGCGGCAGCCTGGCCAGCATCTTCCCGGGCTACGGCCGAGTGCAGCGCGCGCGAATCTTGCGCGCGTTGGGCCGAGCCAGCACGGGTCAGCATTTTGTTTTTGAAAATCTAAAGAACCTCCCCACGCGCTTTTTTGCCGCCGGGTCGCAAATCGCGTTTGTCGGCCCGTGCAACGGCGAGGATGTGCCGACGCTGATGCGCTTGCGCGCCAACAGCTACTCGGTCATGGTGGCAAGTCCAAACCCCATTGCCTTTGAAGCCGCCCAGTTGGGCGACGCCGCGTTGTCCCATCCGCGCACCGCGCTGGCGCTGCGCATCGCGCTGGCGGAGCGCAACTTGCACTTTCACACGCTGCGCCGCTCGGGCGTGCAGGTGGTCGACTGGGATGTGTCACGGCCGTTGGATGCGGTCATGCATGAGGCGCTGGCGCGCCAGCCGGTGCAGCGCATCACGATGATGCGCGCTTAGCCGCGGCAAACACAGCCCATGATTCGCCTTCACACGCTGTTGCCCCTGATGCTGGCGCTCTCGGCTGTCACAGCCGCGGTGAGTAACATGCTGGCCGGCGCCTACACGGCGGCGCTGATGTGCGTGGTGACGGCTGCGGCGTGGTGGGGGTATTTCCGGCGCAGCGAGCTGGCGGCCAATGCTGGTTTTGCCGCGCTGGTCGCCTTGAGCGCGCTGGCGCTGATGTGGGGTGCGCCGCCCGTGCTTGCGACCCTTTCGGTGACAGCGACCCTTGGCGCGTGGGATCTGTCCCGGTTGCAGCGCCGGCTCAGCATCAATGTGCGCATCGAACGCGGCGACGACATCGAGCGCCAGCATGTGCGCCGACTTCTGATGGTGCTGGGCGCGGGCCTGGCGCTGGCGGTGCTGGCGCAGATCGTGCGTGTCGGCCTTAGTTTCCCCGCCGTCGCTGTGTTGACCTTCGTGATGGTGTTTGTGCTGGGCAATGTCATTCACCGCTGGCACGATGAGCGGTGAGCGGGTGGGTGTGACTCTCGGCTTTACCGCATACCGCCCACCGCCTCACTGCTCACCGTTCACCGCCCATCCGCTATACTCTCCTCGTGCCTATTCACGCAGTGACTATCTGTATCCAAACGGGGAGTGCGGCATGAACGGTCGGCCCGAGCTGTGGCCCATCATCGACATCTCGTTGCGTGTGGCGCTGGCCGCCTTGGCGATCAGCGCCGCCATCGGCGTGCCGCTCGGCCTGTGGCTGGGCCTGAAGCGCTTTATCGGCCGCCGGCTGATCATCACCCTGATCTACACCGGCATGGCGTTTCCACCCGTGGTGATCGGGTTGTGCGTGTATGTTTTGCTCTCGCGCGCCGGCCCGCTGGGCCGCCTGGCCCTGCCCGGCATTCCAGGGTTGTTCACCCTCGACGCCATGATCGTGGCGCAAACGCTGCTAGCGCTGCCGCTGGTGGCCGGGTTGACCATGAGCGCGGTGTTGGGCCTGGACCCGTCATTGCGCCAGCAACTGCGCGCGCTGGGCGCAAGCGACCGGCAGATCGCCTGGCAGCTGGTGCGCGAAGCGCGTGGCGGCATTGTGCTTGGCTTGATCAGCGGCTTTGGCGCGGCCATCAGCGAGGTCGGGGCGGCCATGCTTGTCGGCGGCAACATCGCCGGACGCACACGCTCGCTCACCACCGCCATCGTGCTGGAAACATCCAAGGGCGAGTTCGACATGGCCCTGGCGCTCGGCGCGATCCTGCTGGCAATCGCATTCGGTGTCAATGCGCTGGCGCTGCGCTTGCAGGGCAAGACGCTGGAGGCATGACCGCATGCCACGGCTGTTGGGCGTCATTGGATTGCACAAGCGCTACGGCGCGCGCGAAGTATTGCGCATTGACGCGCTGGACATCGACCGGGGCAGCATGCTGGCGCTGGTTGGCCCGAGCGGCGCAGGCAAAAGCACATTGCTGCGAGTGCTGTGCCAGCTCGAAACGCCCGATGCGGGCGAGCTGGTGTTTGACACGCCGGGCGCAGCACGCATCCGTGTGGCCATGTGTTTTCAGCGGCCGGCGCTGCTCGACCGTTCCGTGCGCGACAACGTGCGGGTGGCGCTGGCTTTTCACGGCCGCCGCGACGATGCGCGCGTCGATGCGCTGCTTACCGCGCTTGGACTGCAATCGTTAGCGCGCGCCAACGCGCGCACGCTCAGCGTGGGCGAAGCGCAGCGGGTGGCGCTGGCGCGCGCGCTGGCGCTCGAGCCGGAGTTGTTGCTGTTGGATGAACCAACGGCCAGCTTGGACCCTGCCAACATTGCGTTGATCGAACGCGTGGTGGCGAATGAACAGTGGCGCACGGGCGCAAGCGTGGTGTGGGTGACGCACAACTTGGGCCAGGCGCGCCGAATCACCGAAGCCTTGCGCGGGCGCGTGGCGCTGCTGCTCGACGGCGCAGTCGCCGCCCTGTCGGACACGGCGGCGTTTTTCGATGCGCCAGCGGACACGCGCGTTGCCGCATTTGTGCGCGGCGACATGGTGTGGTGAAAGCAAGTGTGGCGGCGGCTATCCGGCGCCTTATTGAAATCAACTGGAGACCAAAATGAACTTTCAAAAATTAATGCTTGGATTGAGTGTGAGCGCGCTGCTGTTGGCAGCCTGCGGCGTGCAGCCGGCGCCGACAGCGGCACCGACGGCGGCGCCGGCCGCTGCGCGCACGCTGCGCCTGGCGACCACCACCAGCACCCAGGACTCAGGCTTGCTCGAATTTTTGCTGCCCGATTTTGAGAAAAAGGCCGGCGTCAAGATCGATGTGGTCGCCGTCGGCACCGGCGCGGCAATCAAGCTGGGCGAAGACGGCAATGCCGATGTGCTGCTGGTTCATGCGCGCGCGCAGGAAGATGCATTCATGAAAGCCGAGCATGGCCTGCGGCGCGAGGACGTGATGTACAACGATTTTGTCATCGTCGGACCGGCCAGCGATCCGGCTAAGATCAAAGGCACGCCCAGCGCGGCTGA
>JANMNW010000232.1:0-2291 GCA_031368515.1 Chloroflexota bacterium | reverse complement strand
TTTCGTTTCCTGGCACGCATACGAACACGAAGCCACGCTGACAAAAGCGTTCGGCGACGCTTTTCCGCAAGCCATGCGTGTGAACAGCGAGGTGCAGATTCTGGAAGACACAAGCGTGCGGATGATCGTGACGTCGACCGTGCCTGCCGACCGCGCACCGCTCGGCATACGCGCAATGCGCCATGGCAAGGACTTCATGACCGACAAGCCTGGCTTCACCACGCTCGAGCAGCTGGCCGAAGTGCGGCGCGCGCAAGCCGAAACCCAGCGCATCTATTCGGTGTGTTACAGCGAACGCTTCGAAAACCGCGCCACCACGCATGCGGCTGAGCTGGCGCGCCAAGGCGCGATCGGGCGCGTGCTGCAGACCATCGGCCTCGGCCCGCACCGCACAAATCTGCCTTCGCGCCTGCCTTACTTCTTTCAGCGCGAACGCTATGGTGGCATTTTGTGCGACATTGGGTCGCACCAGTTTGATCAATTTCTGTATTTCACCGGCTCGACGAGCGCCGAGATTGTGGCCGCGCAAGTTGGCAACCTGAACCATCCGCAATATCCCGGGCTGGAGGATTTTGGCGACGTTATGCTGCGTGGCGATGGGGGCAGCGGCTATCTGCGCGTGGACTGGTTCACGCCGGACGGGCTGCCGGTGTGGGGCGACGGGCGCTTGACAGTGCTTGGCACCGACGGCTATATCGAGATTCGCAAATACATCGACATCGGCGGGCGGCCCGGCAGCGATCATCTGTTTATTGTCGACAAGTCCGGGGTCCGGCATGTGCCGTGCGATCACATCGAATTGGCTTATGGCCGCAACTTGATCCATGACGTGCTCAACCGCACCGAGACAGCTATGTCGCAGACGCACTGCTTTCTCGCGTCCGAACTGGCGTTGACCGCCCAGGCGCGCGCCACAGTGTTGGGACGCTGACATGCGCAAGTTACGCGTCGCCATCATTGGCCTGGGCATTGGCCGCCAGCATGCGCTTGCCTATCAAAGCTTGCCTGAACAGTTTGAGATCGCGGCCGTATGCGCGCAAAGCGTCGAATCGGCGCGATCGGCAGCGGCCGACTTCGGCGCCGCCCACGCCGTGACGCGCTTTGAGGACGCGCTGGCGCTGAACGACGTCGATGTGATCGACGTTTGCACACCGCCGTATTTGCACGCCGCGCAAGCCGAAGCGGCGTTGCGCGCGGGCAAGCATGTGATCTGCGAGAAGCCGCTGGCGGCGACGCTGGCGGAGATCGACGCGCTGGCGCACGCCGAAGCGCAATGCGGCAGGCGCCTGATGCCCATTTTTCAATATCGATTTGGCGGCGGCGTGCAAAAGGCGCGGCGCCTGATCGACGCCGGACTGACCGGCCCGGCGCTGGCGGCGACGGTCGAGGTGCACTGGCGGCGACGCGCCAATTACTATGCCGTGCCATGGCGCGGCAAACGCGAGACCGAACTCGGCGGCGTGCTGACCAGCCAGGCGGTGCACGCGCTCGACGCGTTGTTGTATCTACTCGGCCCGGTGCGGCGCGTGTATGCGCATCTGGCCACGCGCTCAAACCCGGTCGAGGTGGAGGATTGCGCGGCTGTGAGCATGGAGCTGGCGAACGGTGCGTTGGCGACGCTTTCAGCCTCGCTTGGTTCGGCTGCAGAGATCACGCGTCATCGGATTGTGTTTGAGCGGCTGGTGGCTGAAAGCAATACGCGGCCCTACTCGAACAGCGGCGATCCATGGAGCTTCGCCGCCGACGACGCGGCGTGGCAGGCGGAGATCGATTCGGCTGTGGCGGCGGTGGAAACGGCCGCGCCGACGACCGTTGTCGCGCCGACGGACGCAAGTGGGCTCAAGGGCTACGTGCCGCCGGCGGGCTTCGACACCCAGCTTAGGAAATTTCACGATGCTCTTGCCGGAGGCGGCGCGCTGCCGGTTACGATCGCCGATGCGCGCCGGGCGGTTGAGTTGCTGAGCGCGATCTACCACTCGGCACGCACGCGTGCGGCGGTCGAGCTGCCGCTTGCGCCGGAACATCCGGCGTACGGAAGCTGACAGAAGCTGACGATTTTGGACGTCGGGCGAAAACTTTAAGAGTTTTCATCTCTATAAGAAATGAAAACTCTTAAAGTTTTCTTTCCGGCGCGTATTTCGTCGCAGCCGCCACATGCTCCGGCGCTATTTTGAAGCGCACGCGCAGTTCTTCCGGCGGAGCGCCGAAGTGCGGCACCCCCATGTAGCGCAGGGTCAGCGCGTCGATATGCGCGCGGCCAATATCATCGGCAATCTCGATTACTCGCCCCC
>JANMNW010000586.1:0-4394 GCA_031368515.1 Chloroflexota bacterium | reverse complement strand
TCGACCACGCGGTCGCACCAGTCCAGGATCTCGTCGCCGCTGCCGCTGGGCGGCATGATGATGGGGACGGCGGTGTAGATGTGTTTGCCTGCGCGCATGACCTGTATGGCTTGCGGCGCGTGCAGCCATGGCTGGGTGATGATGACGAGTGCGTCGAGGTCGGACGCGCAGATGGCATCAAGACTATCGTAGGTTTCGGTGATGCCAAACTGACGGGCGGTGCGGTTGACGCGATCAGGGACGATGTCGCACAGCGCCAGGCGACCGACATCCGGATGTTTTTTGTACAGATCGACGAAGTGCGCGCCGAACTGGCCCAGACCGACGATGCCGACGGAGAGTTTGGAAGCCATGATAGGCGAAAGTGTAGCTGTGCTTGCCGTTATGGCAAGGAAAGGTCTTGACCTTTCAGGTCTTGACCTTTCCGGGCACCGTCCGCAGCGACTGCACCAGCTTGTAGCCCAGAATCACCAGCACAAGCACGCCCAGCACCACCCATACCAGGTCGCCCATTGCATCAGTTACCTCGGCCACTTGATCACTGAACAACCGTCCGATCTGCACATAAACCAGCACCCACAACACTTCCCCGAGAATGTCCCAGATCGCAAAACGCGGCAAAAAATGCCCAGTGATGCCGCTGGTAAGGTTGATATACGGCCCAATCGCCGTTATCAGCCAGCGGCTCAAAAATACGCTGGCGTCGCCCCACCTCTTCATGGTGCTTTCCGCCCGTGTCAATAACGACTCGGCGTTCATCTTGCGGCTGATGCGCATGGCCAATGTCCGCCCGCCATAGCGGCCCAACCCGTAACCCAAATGATCGCCAATCACAGCGCCGGATACGCTGGCCGCCACCACCGACCAGTAGTTCATCTCGCCTTGCTCAATAAATGCGCCAGCCGCAATCAGCAGAAAACTCACCGGCAACGGCACCCCAAATGACGCCACAAGCACGCCAACAAATATGACAATGACGCCGTACTGTGTCAGCGCGCTAAGCAATGTGTCTTGTAGGTTCATGGTGAAGGTGTGGCTGTCGGCAGGCGCGGCCGGCGGCGCGGCGGGCCGGGCGCAATCGTCGCAATGCGGTTCTGCAAAATGGTGATCATTTCATCGACCGAGCGGTTTTGATCTTTGGCGATCTCGGCCAGCGGCCGTCGATCGGGCACTCCGGGCGTCAATTCGAGCGCCGCGTGCAGCTCTCGCGGGTCGACACGGTAGGCGCGCGCGATATACGGGATGTTCTGCCAGGCGCGAATTGGCTCTCGATCGGGCGGCGCGATAAACAATCGACGCACGAAGCGAAACCCGAAGAAAACAGTGATCGCCAGCGCGATGGCAAAACCAGCAATGATCAGAATGCGTTTTCGCTGAGGTGTCATGGTATTTCCATTGAGCAGACACTGCAATGCGCCCGCCGGTGTGCTTGTCACCGGGCGGGCGCATAAGTGAATGATTCAGGCTAGCGGACGGTTGGCACAGTGGCCAGCGCCGGACGCTGCCGCAAGCTCTGAATCCATTGTCGCACAGGGGGGACGCGCACCGCGAGCAATACGGCCAGGATGGTCAGATCAGTCGGAGCGCCATGGCCAACCAGCGCGGTGTGCACCGCAGCGAGTAGACCGGCGAGATAGACGGCGCGTTGCAGCGGTTTCCAAGTCTTGCCGAGCAGCCGCATCGTGACGCCTGTCGATGTGATCGCAAGCGGGAGCATGATCAACAGTGACAGCGTGCCTGCCAGCAGCTCAAATTCATTAAACGCGCCAATCCAGCCTTTCCGGGCTACGTAAATGACCAGGTGCACGGCCGAGAAGGCAAACGCCCACAGCCCGGTGGACTTTTTGAGCCCAAGCACCCAATTCCAGCCGGTGACGATGTGCAGTGGCGTCATGGCCAGCGAGAGCAGCAACATGCGCTGGGCGTCTTCGCCCGACACATGCAGGAGCATGCTGCTGCCGCCTCGGCCTCCTGGCCCGCTTGCGGCCGTCGTCGAGCCAGTGCTTAGCGACAAAACTACGAGCGTCACCATCCATGCGGTGGCGATCGCATTGACGATCAGCCAGGCGGCGTTCTTTTTGAACCAGCGGGCCGGATTCTGTGTGAGCGTTTTCATGCGCTCAGCGTAGTCGCTGGCTGTAGAGAACTTCGGGAGAGATCGTCAGGAAATTATGAGGCTACGCCTCACTTTTCGGAAAATGCGTCGATAACGCGTTCGCGCACCAGCGCCAGCCGATCGGGCTCGTCGGCGCCCAGGATCTCCACCTGCATGCCGGAAACGCCGATGTCGGCAAACGCCTGCAGCTGATCAACGACCTGCTCGACGGTGCCGACGATGGCATTGGCGCGGGTCCATTTGCCATTGCTCAGGGCTTCGGCCTCCGATTGCGTCGACCCGACAGCTAGGCGGCCAAACCAGGTGCGGCGCAGCGTGCGCGGATCGCGGCCGATCTTTGCGCAGGCGGCGTCCAGCGCGGCGTTGCGCTCACGATACGCTTCAACGCTGGCATCGGGCACATTCCACCAATCGGCGTAGCGTGCCGCCAACCCGAGGGTCTTGTTGCCGCCGCCGCCCACGATGAGCGACGGAATCGGGTTCGGCTTGGGCTCGCAGTAGGCGTTGTCGATTCGGTAGTGCTTGCCCGCAAATGTCGCTCGCCCCGGTTCGCGCCACATGCGCCGCAGGATCTCCAACGTCTCTTCAAGCTGCTCGATGCGCGCGCCTGGGCTGGGAAACGGATAGCCGTAGGCGCGATACTCGTCTTCCTTCCAGCCGGCGCCGATGGCCATCACAAAGCGTCCCTTGCACAATGCCTGCAGTGTCGCGCCCATCTTGGCTAACAACGCCGGGTTGCGGTAGCTTTGACTCAGAACAATTGGGCCGAGCTGCACATTCGGCCAGCGCGCCGCCGCAAAGGCCAGCACCGTCCAGGCTTCATAGGTTGGCTCGTCATCCCAGAAAAAGTGATCGGTCATCCAAATGCTTTTGACCCGCGGCGCCAGCGCCGGGAGGATGCGATCAATACTGTCGAGCCAGCCTTCGATATTGCCGCGTTTGGGCCCCGTGGGAAGGACCAGGCCGAAGTCAATGTGCGTCATCAGATCACTTCCAAATCGTCGCGGCTGCCCAGCTTGGGAAACGGCGCATGCGCCTCGCGTTGATACCAATACGCCACCGAGGCGATGTCGTCTTGCAATGGCAAATAGCGCTTCTCGCTGCGCCAGCCGATGGCCTGCATGGTGATCTTGACATCCGTCGCAAACCGGATCGGGTCCATGATGTGAAAACGGTACAGGCCGTGGCGGTTGCCGACTTTGAAATCGGTCTGGCCATACGGGTAGCCGAGAAATGGCGCGCTGTAATTCGCGCCAAAGCCCCATGCGCCGCCGAAATAATCTTCAGTGCCGGTGCCGCAAATCGTCGGGTAATCACCATCGCCGTCAATAAAGGCTTTGAACTCGCCTTCGCCCCACCAGCCATGCGAATTCTGTTGCCACGCCATATAGACGCCGGCAAAGTGTCCGGCGCCGCGCACGCCGTCCAGAATCACATAATCCTGCATGTACGGCAGTGGGTTGGTGCGGCGAAACTGCGCGTGAAAATACGCATCGTCGGATTCGATTTCGGTGAGCGCATAGTTAATCGTGTAAAAGAAGTGCGGGCAGTCTTCCACGCCGCGGTTCTCGATGGTCATGCGCGCATGTTTGCGAAACGGCATCGGAAAGTAGCAGTTCATGCCGCCCAGTGGATTTACGTTTATGGGCATGGCCAGCACGTTGGCGCGTGCCGCCCAGCCGTTGCAAAAGAAATCGCCCAGCGGCGTTTCAACGCTCGGCGAGTTTTCGTCGTCCCAGTAAATGCGCAGAATCAGATCGCGAAAGCATTTGGGCTCCACCGTGATCCAAATGTGCTGAATGACACCCGGACCGCTGACATCCATCAGCGTGGTGGTCTTGCCCGCTGGCAGCGAGATGCATGGCCGCACCTTCCACGTCGTGCCGAGATCACGCGCGGCCATTTGCCGCTCCCACACCTGGCCGATCTTTTTGACCGCCGCTTGCGGCGTGTCGCTGACCTTGGCCATGCCGCCCGCGCCTTTTTCACCGTATACGTTTTCGGCGGTGACCGAGCGCGTCACCGCCTTGGACAACTTCATGATGTTGCCGAGATTCATGTATGCGCCGTTAAATGTCATAGCTCTGCTACCTTTAATATGCGCGAATGTGCGCGCACATCGCTGTGCTCACTTCAAGCTGTGTTGCGGTCGAAACCGTCTTACATACAGTCCGTGAGCGTTTAAAGCCCGACCTAGCCAGCGCCGGGGCTAATGCTTTCAAAGGCTGCATCATGCCTATTTCTAGAATGTTCTTGGCCGCGTTCAGGTCGCGATCTA
>JANMNW010000567.1:0-5295 GCA_031368515.1 Chloroflexota bacterium | reverse complement strand
CTTCGGCGGCACCTACAGCTGTGCTTTCACCAAGGCGCCAAGCCGCCTTCGCTCTGGGTGCTTGGCCGTGCCTGAGTTTGAAGATCTGCCCATCGGCCGATTTACAAAATCTTGAGGCGCACCCAAGTTGCGCGAAAGGGGTGAGCCAGGGAGTACAATTTTGTCTGCGCTGGGCTCAGCGCGCATCATGCGTAACTTGCGTTAGCTTCTTCACTCGACGCCTTGCTGATTGTGTTAGCTGCGTCCCGCTCGCTGAGCGGGATGAGCCTTCGAGGGCGTGGCCCTTGGCTATTTATTTATCATGTTGCGCGCAAGTAATCTTTCCAAAACATATGGCGATCTCGCGGTGCTGCGCGAGGTCAATCTTTTTCTAGGGCCGGGCCAGCGGGCGGGCCTTATCGGGCCGAATGGCGCTGGCAAGACCACGCTCTTGAGGCTGCTGGCCGGCATTGAGCGCCCGGACGCCGGCAGCGTGTTTGTCGATTCCAATGCGCGGCTGGGCTATCTGGAACAAGGCCTTAGCTTTGCCGCGCAGACGACTGTGGGTGATATGCTGCACGATCCACGTGAGGACGTGATCGGTGAGATTGAACGCTATGCCGAAGCTGTGGCCACGGATATCGCCGTCATCGACGATTATCAGATCGCACTCGACCGCCTGGATGCGATGGGCGGTTATCCAAACGAAGCGTTGCGGGCCGAGGTGCTAGCACAGCTGGGACTGGCCGGCGTCGCGTTGGACACGCCGGCGGCGCACTTGAGCGGCGGCCAAAAGACGCGGCTGGGTTTGGCGCGCATTCTGCTGAGCGACCCCAATGTGCTCATTTTGGATGAGCCGACCAACCATTTGGATATCAGCATGCTGGAGTGGCTTGAAAACTGGCTGGCACGATTTCCGGGTGCGGCGTTGATTGTGTCGCACGACCGCGTCTTTCTTGATCGGGCGGTGAATCGCATCTTTGAGCTGGATGCCGCGACCCGCGTGATCGCCGAGTATGCCGGCAACTACAGCGACTATCTGGCTGCCAAAGCGCGGGAGCGCGAAAAGCAACAACAGGCATTTGAGGAACAGCAGGAAGAGATCGCGCGCTTGACGACCGCAGCCGCTCACATGCGCGGCATCGCCAAGTTCAAGGTGGGTGGCAAGGCCGACAGTGGCGACAAGTTTGCGAAAGGTTTCTTCGCCAACCGTGGCAAAGAGACCGTGGCGAAAGCCAAGCGCATCGAGGCGCGCGTTGAAAAGCTGCTTACCGAGGATCGCATTGAGCGGCCCCGCCCAAGCTGGCAAATGAAGGTTGACTTTCAAAGCAGCGAAGGCAGCCAGGACGTGCTGATGTTGGACCGGCTGTCGGTGGGATATGGCGGCGGCGATGCGGGACGGAGCCCGGACGCGGGACGGAGCCCGCGCGTACTACTGGCGGATGTGTCGATGTTGGTGCGGCGCGGCGATCGCATCGCGCTGGTGGGCGAAAATGGGATAGGCAAATCAACCTTACTCAAAACCATCGCCGGCGTGATTCCGCCCCTAAGCGGCACGTTCAGGCTCGGCCCGAGCGTCAAGCTGGGGTACTTTGCTCAGGAGCAGGAGAATCTTTACCCGGCGCGCACGCCGTTGGAGAGCTTGCGTTACGCAGCCCCGATGAGCGAGACCGACGCGCGCAGCTTTCTGCATTTCTTTCTATTCACCGGCGATCAGCCATTGAAGCCGAATAGCACGCTTTCTTTTGGCGAGCGCGCGCGGCTGATGCTGGCGCTGCTGGTGGCGCAGGGCTGCAACTTCCTGCTGCTCGACGAGCCGATCAATCACCTGGATCTGCCGGCGCGCGCGCAGTTCGAGCAGGCGCTGGCCAGCTTTGACGGCACGGCGCTGGCGGTGGTGCATGATCGATACTTTGTGCAAGGCTTCGCCACGCGCTTGTTGGTGGCGGAGGCGGGCGTTGTTGTGGAGGCGCCGGAGCGATGACCCAAACTATCGATATTGATGTCGCAGACGAGATTGACCAAGAGGACAACACGGCGGCGTTTCGCCAATGGGTGGATGACCTGGGTGTGCGGCATCGCGCGACCGAAGCGCTGCGTCGACTGATGGCCGCCGGCAACGCCGCCGCGGAAATGGTGCGCGCCGGGTTGCGGCACCCCAGTCCCGAAGTGCGCGTGGGCTGCTGCAAAGTGCTGGATCACCACATGGACGAGTCGGCGCTGCCCGAGCTCATCGACAATCTGGCTCATCCAGACGAAGCGGTGCGCGCTTGGGCGATACACGCGCTGGCTTGTGACAAATGCAAAGAAGGCTCCTGCCGGCAGGGAGAAGACCACGTCATTCCGATCGCCGCCAACATGTTGATCGCGGATCGCAGCCGTAGAGTGCGCCAGACCGCGGCAGGGATGGTGGGCGAAGCCGTGCACCGCAGCCCGGCCGCGCTGCCGGCGTTGCGACATGCGCTGGCGCATGATCCGCACCCGGTCGTTCGCAAGATATGCAGCTGGTATGTCCCTGGCGGTCCGCGCTACAACGCGCTTGCGCCCAAACCAAGCCGACGACGTCATGCCAAACACGATTAAGCTGCGCCCTGTAATTGAGAGTGATCTTGACACACTGTTTGTTCAGCAGTGCGATCCCATCGCAAATCTAATGGCTGCGTTCGCCGCTCGCGAACGGGAGCCGTTTATGGCGCACTGGGCGGCAATTATGCGGAGCGAGCAAACGGTGCTACGGACGATTCTATGCGACGACGAAATTGCTGGCCACATCGTCAGCTGGCCGCAGTCAGGCGAGCGCGAAGTCGGTTACTGGATCGGGCGCTCGTTCTGGGGGCGCGGCGTGGCCAGCGCCGCACTGGCGGCATTCTTGAAGGTAGACAGCTCGCGACCCCTGCATGCCCATGCGGCGCTGCACAATATCGCGTCGCAGCGCGTGCTCGTGAAGTGCGGGTTTGAGCGTAGCGGTGAGGAGCGCTATGACGACCCGGACGGGCCGGTCGACATGTTTGTCTTTACCTTGCGGGCTGCGGACCCAACTTAAATCGCGGGGCCGAGCGTTTGCTGCATGCGTTTCAGCGCCTGCGCACGGCAATAGCCTGCGCGTCACTTTGAGCTCTTGACCGATACGATCTGCTGCTTGGCAAGCGCGCGCGCGAGGGATGCAAACACGGCTGCGGCGATGAGCAGAAGCAGCAATGCGGCCAGCGGGATTGGCGTTGTGCCAAAGGGTTCGATAAATTGGCCAATCACCCAGGGCACAACCATCACGCTGATATTGGCAGATGCAAACACGCCGCCGGTGACCTTGCCGGTCATGGTCATATGGCTGCCGACATAGCTGAGTGCGCTTGGAAAAGCCGAGGCGATGGACAAGCCGAGACCGATCACGCCGATCCATACCAGCGTGGTGTTGCCACCCAAAAAGAGTGCGATTAGCAGCACGACGGAAAAGATGATCCCGCCGATAACGTCAATGATCAGATATGTGGCCGGGGGCACCCGCAGCGCCAGCGGAATTGAGATCAACCGCCCAAGCGAATACATCCACCAGAATGTCGAAGCCAAAATGGGCGCGCCGGATTCGCGCGACATACCCAGCGCCAGGCCCAGGTTGAATGTCCACTGCGCCCCTGTGATCTCGACGCCCACCAGGCAGAAAAAGAACAAGCCAAGCAGCACAATCAGTCGAGGTGACGCCTGCGCGCTTGCCCCTGATGCGGATGCCTGAACTGCGGCGGGGCTGGGCAGGCGCGCCTGCCACAGCGCCATCGGCAGCATCAGCCCCGCTACAAGCCAGTATGACGCCTGGACATCGTTGGTGAGCGCAAAGCTGCGCCCGACCAGAATCGGCGCCAGTGAACTGCCGATGCCAAAAGTCAGATGCAGCCCATTCATATACGGCGCAACTTTTTCGCCGTGCACGCGCACAATTAACGTGTTGGCGCCGACGTCGATCCAGTTCACCGCAACGCCATAAAACAACAGCACCACAATCAGCGCGGGCAACGACCGCGCCAGCGGAATCATCACCATGGCCGCGCCAACAAAAACATAGCCCAATGCCATCAGCGGATGGCCGCGCACGCGATCGAGCAGCCAGCCGCCGCTGAGCGACCCGAGCAGCCTGCCAAACGCGCTTGCCACAAAAACGATGCTGATCGCCCCCAGCGTTGACCCGGTATGCGCCGCAAGGGTGGAAAGCGATGGACCGAGCTGCGCGCCGCACAACCCGAGGGCGATAAACCCGGCGTAGTAAGCGGCGGTCTGGACGGACGCGAGGCGGGACATGTTTTGAGTGGCAGTGGCGGGCGAAGACATACGGGAACGGATTGTACGGACGGACTCACTAACAGCAATTGAGAGGGTGTCAGCGGCTCCAGCGAAGCGTAAGATTGAGGCACAATGAGCAAAGGACGGTTGGAAGCATTTAGCGATGGCGTGTTTGCGATCATCATCACGATCATGGTGCTGGAATTGCGGGTGCCGGAAGGTGGCGATCTGGCCGCGCTGCTGCCCCTGGTGCCGGTCTTTGTCAGCTATGTCCTGAGTTTTGTGTTTGTCGGCATCTATTGGAGTAACCACCATCACCTGTTGCAGGCAGCCAAGCAGGTAAACGGCGGGGTGCTTTGGGCAAACACGCACTTGCTTTTTTGGCTCTCGCTGATTCCCTTTGTGACCAACTGGCTTGGCGAACATCCGGGCGACACTTGGCCGGTGGCGTTGTATGGTCTCGTGCTGTGGCTGGCGGGTTTGGCTTACTATGTGCTTGCGCGTGCATTGGTTGCGCAGCACGATAAAGAGTCGTTGATTGTTCGCGCATTGCAGCGGGACTCCAAAGGTCTCTTGTCGTTGGGCCTTTACACGGCTGCCATCGCACTGTCGTTCGTGGACACGCGGCTTTCGTATGGTTTGTATGTGTTGAACGCGTTGATCTGGTTTGTGCCGGACCGACGTATTGAGTCAAAAGTAAGCCAGTGAACATCAGCGTGCTTGGCCGCGCGGCCGATGGGCGCCCGAAGAGAAAGATCTCTTGCTCCGCTCGGGATGACGAGTGTGATGAGGGACGGTCGTGCCGAGCGCGTTCGTGTTGTGTCCCGTCATATCGAGCGAAGCGAGACATCCTGCCCGCGGACGCAGGGAAGATCCCGAGCGCAGCGAGGGATGACGAGTGCGCTAAGGCGACGGTCGCCGTCAAGTCGGGCGTGCTGAGGGTGACGTAGGTTGCGGCGGCCGGCACAGTGCTTTACGTAAAATCAAGCCATGAAACTCAAGCACCTCGACAAGCTAATCGACACTTCGCAAGCGACCGAGACC
>JANMNW010000544.1:0-33270 GCA_031368515.1 Chloroflexota bacterium | reverse complement strand
GATCGCCTTTTTGTACTCT
This sequence comes from Chloroflexota bacterium, assembly GCA_031368515.1. Taxonomy (GTDB): domain Bacteria; phylum Chloroflexota; class Anaerolineae; order J036; family Brachytrichaceae; genus CANJQH01. The sequence goes on along the minus strand of JANMNW010000544.1, from coordinate 33,251 downwards.
TTCGATGAGTAATACACATTGCCGCGCGTGTTGTGCGCATACGCCCAGCCTTTGCGCAGCTCAATCGCCTTATTCAGGTCGGCAAGCGCGCTTTTGTAATCATTGAGTTGATAGTACGCATCGCCGCGATAGGCCCAGCCAATGGAGCGGGCCTCATCCAATTTGATTGCCTTGCCGTATTCGGCGATCGAACGCTTGTAGTCCTTTTTGTCAAAGTGCACGTTGCCGCGGCTGATGTAGCTGTCGTAGTCTTCCGGCTTCAGCGATATGGCCTTGTCCAGGTCCTTGAGCGCGGCGGCGTAGTCGCCCAGGCTGGTGTGCGCTTCGCCGCGATGGCGATAAGCCAGCGCGTAGTCGGGCTTCAACGCGATCGCCTTTGTCAAGTCCTTGATCGCAAGATCGTATTTCTCGATCTGCGAATAGGTGTCGCCGCGGTTGTCATAGTAGGCGGCGGTTTCGGGGCTCAGCTCGATCGCCTCGGAATAGTTTTCGATCGCTTTCTCATAGTCGTCGAGCGAATAGTAGACATTGCCGCGCAGGTTGGCCAGGCTGGCGGTCCCGCCGCCCAGCTCAATGGCTTTGTCCACATCGGCCAGCGCATCCGAATACTCGTCTTCGGTGTAATTCAGGCGCGCGCGGCTCTCGTAAGCAAACGGCTCGTTTTTGTCTGCGGCAACGGCGGCGTCGCAATCTTTGCGCGCTTTGGCGAATTCAGCCAGGATGCGGTATGACCAGCAGCGGTTGGCCAGCGTCACGGAGTCGTTTTCGATCTCCAGCGATTTGGTGTAGTCTTCGATCGCTTTCTCTTCGTCGCCTTTGCCCGAATACGCGTTGCCGCGGTTGTTGTATGCGCGCGATGATTCGGCGTCGAGTGCGATTGCTTTGTCGTAATATTCAATCGCCTCGTCGTATTCGCTGGCGTCGTAAAACACATCGCCGTGTTCGATATGCGCGCGCGCGAGCGACGAATCCAGCTTTAGCGCCGCGTCAAAGTCCGCAAACGCTTCTTCGCGCTTGCCCAGCTTGCCATAGGCCCGGCCCCGCAGCAGAAAGTATTCCGTTTCGGTGTCGTTCTTCTCAATGGCGATGTCCAGATCGTCGATCGCTTCAGTGTATTTTGCAATCTTGATCAGCGCCTCGCCGCGTCCGGCATAGGTGGCGGCCACCGTGTCACCCAGCTTGATCGCTTGCGTGTAGGCTTCAACCGCGCCGCGATAGTCTTTGGCCTTGAAGAGCCGTTCGCCATCTTTGCGCCAGGCCAGCTTGTCTTTTTTGGGCGTGGCTTTGGGCTTGGGCGTGGCCGTGCCCGCCGGCGCCACGGCGGAAGGCGCAACCGCATTGGCCGCCGGTTGCCCCACCAGCAAAGTCCCTCCCACCGCCAAAAGGCTTGCGACCGCAAGCCCGATCGCGCGCAACGTGTTTTGAGTTGTTTTGTGCACCGTGTTTCTCCTTGCCGCCCATCTGCGAAAAGAGGGCTTATAACGGTCCGATTATCCAAGCTCAGCTAAATCCGGCTCACAAACTTTTTGCCGAATATAACTCAGCAAATACGCGTGCGCGTTTTGCGCAATGTCGCTTCGTCACGCGGGCGTGCCATGCTCAAAGCAATAAAACAGGTTTTGATAGGCTTGGCGAAAATCGACCACATCCTCAAGCACATCGGCCGGCGCGTGCTTGTCCACCAGCACGCGCGCAATGAACTCGGCGATTTGCGCCATCTCTTTCTCGCGCATGCCCAAACGCGTCACCTCGATGGTGCCGATGCGCAAGCCGCTTGGGCGGTCCCAGTCGGCCGGCTTGTCGTTGGGCAGCAGGTTCTTGTTGGTGATCAGGTTGGCGCGCGCCAGCAAATGGGCCACATCCAGCCCGCCGCCAAATGCGCGCACATCGGCGATCACCTGATGCGTGGTGGTGTAGCCCTTTTGCTTGCACAGCACCGGCACGCCGCGCGCATCCAGCGCCGCCGCCAGCGCCTGTGAATTGCGCACGATCTGCGCCATGTATTGTTTGCCGAATGCGATCATCTCCGCCGCCGCCACCGCCAGCGCCGCCACCCGGTTGACCTGATGCGTCGCTGCCAGCACCGGAAAGATCGCGGTCGTGATCGGCTCGGTCAACGCCGGATCGTTCCACATGATCATGCCGCTTTGCGGGCCGCTAAATGTCTTGCCGGCCGAACCGGTGAGCACCGCCGCGCCTTCGGCGAGCGGATCCTGAAACTGCTCGCCGGCAATCAGCCCAGCCTGATGCGCGCCATCAAAAATGACCTGGCCGCCCCACGGCTTCACGATCTCGGCCATTTCACGCACTGGGTAAGGAAACAGCGTCATCGACATGCCGAGCACGAGCAGCTTGGGTTTGACCAGCGGCGCCATCTTGCGAAAGAGTTCAAGGTCGACCGTCAGCTCGTCCCGGTCGAATGGGACGTCGACGATCTTGAGGCCGCGCTGGCCGGCCGGGCCGTCGTAGCGGTTGCTTGAATGGCCGCCATACGGCTGCGGCACCGTCATGATCACATCGCCCGGCTCGGCCATGGCGTAGTAGACGGCCATGTTGCCCAGCATGCTGCCCATCAGGCGGTGATCGGCATAGCGGCAGCGAAATGCCTGCTTGAGCAATTCAACGCACAGCGCTTCGACTTCGTCGATGTGTTTTGTGCCGGCGAACCAGCGCTGCACGGAGCCGATATGGCCTTCTGCCGCGCGGGTGCCGATCTCGCTGGCCAGCAGCGCTCTGACGGTCGGGCTGGTCGGCGCTTCGGGCGCGAGCAAGTTCAAGCAGTTTTTGCCGCGCCACTCTTCGTTGCGCTTGACTGCGGCGACCACTTCAGCCGCCATTTCCGCGCCGCTCTTGCAGGCATCGAGCACTGTGCGCGCGTGCGCCAGTGACGAGCGGTCATGAACTTCAACTTCATTGGGGGTCATGGTGTATATCCTTTATTTGTTGCGACTCGCTGTTTGCTTTCAGATGCTCGATCAAGCGCGCTGTTCCGGCCTGGATGTGCTCGGCAAGGATTGTTTCGGCTGCGGCTGTGTCGCCGCGTCGGATCGCCTGCAGCAGCAGGCGATGCTCGCGTTGCGATTGGGCCTGGTGCCCGGCCCCAGCCAGGGTGACGCGCATATAACGATCGACGCGGCGATGCAACTGCTGAATCAGTTTGAGCAATTGTGGCCGCCCGGCTGGGGCATATAGCGCGGCATGAAACTCCCAGTTCAGCACGCTCCAGCGGGCCGGGTCGGGTTCATCGCGGGCTTCGTCCAGCACATCCTGCGCGCGGCGCAGGTCGCCCGCTGTCGCGCGCGGCGTCGCGCGGCGCAGCGCGACGGCTTCGAGCGCGCTGCGAATCTCGCCGATTTCCTCGGCTTCATCGGGCGACAGGCGCGCCACCGCCGCGCCGCGATTGGGATAGAACACAACCAGCCCTTCGGCTTCCAACTGGCGCAGAGCCTCGCGCACGGGAATCTTGCTGGTGCCAAATTGCGCGGCCAGCTCATCCTGGCGCAGCGGCTGCCCGGCCCAATAGCTCCCGCGCAAAATCGCTTCGCGCAGCGCCTGCGCCAAAACACTGGCGGCGCCGCCCTGCGCTTCACGGGCGTCTGCAATCATCGCGTCCACGCCGGGCATCATACTCCATGATCGTATACGATTTAATGTTAAGGATGCGAGGTTGCGACTACCGCGCCCAGGCCGAGCGCAGCTCGTCGTAGATCGGCAACGGCTCCAGGCTGGGCGTGACAAACGTAAACGCGTCGCGATAGCCCTGCGCCGGCGCCGGCAGCTTGAACACCCAAAACGCCACGCAGCGCACCCAGGGCCAGTGGACGCGGGCGTATTCAAGCGATTGCAGCGTGTAGGTGATGCGCTGAGCCGGTGTGACGCCGTTGACAAAGCGCGGGTCGTCGTTCCACCCCGTCTCGGTGATATAGGCTGGTTTGTCCGCATCGCCGTGCCGGGCCATCACATCGCGTAACAGCTCGGCGCGCCGAAAATTGACTTGATCGGCTGCTGGTGACGCATCGGGCGGCGCGGTGCCGCCATAGTTGTGTATGGCCAGCGCGTCGAAAGCATCTTTTGCGCCGGCGGCATACATCTCTTCAAGATAGATCAGATCGTCGAGCGCCACCGTGCGATTGCGCTCGATGGTGGGCGCCAGCGCGCCGGCCAGCACGATCGCATCCGGGTTGGCGCGCTTGATCGCCGGATACGCCTGTTTGAGCAACCCGGCATAGCCCGCCGGATCGACGCTGCGCAGCCCCCACTCAAAGTTCAGATTGGGCTCGTTCCAGAGCAAAATATGGCGCACTCGGCCCTTAAAGTGCCCGGCAAAAACGGCGGCGAAGCGCGCAAAACGCGGATAGCCGTCTTCATTCAAATAGGTGAACGTCGTCGGTTGGCCATCCACCTCGCGCGGCCGCGCCCATTCCGGCACAAAGCCCAGCCGCGCGATGACCGTGAGACCTTGCCGATTGGCGTGATCGACAATGCGATCGGCCGAGCGCCAATCGAAGTCGCCTTCGCTCTTCTCGTAGTACGACCAGGGGAAAAACTCGACGATCCATGGCGCGCCCATCTCGCGCACCATCTCCAGCCCGCGTTTGATTTTCCACGGCTCGGCCTCATCGACAAATCGCGTGTGCATGCCGGCCAGCGCATTGGCGCTGCGCACGGTTTGTTGTTCGCCCAGCGTCACCAGCACTGCCGCGGGGCGCGCCAGCGAGACGAGAAAGGCCAGCACGATGATTGCGGGCGCTGTGCGCAGCACTGTGATGGCGCGAGCGCGGTCAATTTTCATGCGTCTCTGCGCCGCGTGGCGCCCGAGCAGTCACAAGCGCGCGCGCTTCTTCCGCCGCCGCGAAACACGCGCGTTGCTGCGCTTCGCTATAGCCATAAGCCAGCACAGCGGCGGCAAACTCGTCTTCGTCCAGCAATTGCACCGGTCCACCCGCCACCCAGCGAATGTCAAGCTCGTAATCAACAAAGCTTAGCGCGTTGGATGTCAGCGTCGGCGCGCTTGCGACGTTTGCATACAACTCAACAAGAGTGCCGGCTGAGTCGTAGATTTCAAACAGGTTGAACGGCTTGTTCAGCCAGTAGAACCCGCGCATCGCCCAGGGCAGAGCGTGCACGCCCTTGTTGACATCCTCCGATTGCGCGCTGCCCGCCGGCGAATACGTGACGACACACTGCGCGTCGATGGATTCGACCGTTGTGCGCCAGCGGCGATACACGCGGCCATCGGCTTTGAGCGCATGGCAGGCAATCACGTCACCCACTTTCACGCGCACAAGTATCGCCGATGGCGTCACAGCCTGAGCGCCATTAACAACTCGTCGTAACAAACATCATTTAGCCGGATCACACACGGCTCCACGCCATAGCCGCGAAAGCCGGCGCGTTCATAGACGCGTATGGCCCTCGCATTGCCTGTGATCACGGCCAATTTCACAAGCATGAATCCGCGCTCGCGCGCAAGCGACACAGCAGCCGCCACCAGCGCCTGCGCCACGCCACGGCCGCGCCATTCGGGTCGCACAAATACGCCGCCAATCGTCGCGCTATGCCGCAGTTTCACACGTTCGGCGCCGTTCAAGGCGCACATCCCGATCGGCTGCGCCATTGCTTCAGCCAGAAATGTTGTGGCCAAAGGCCGCCCGGCAACGCGATGCACCCAGTCGGCCATGCTCAGCTTGGACTCGCTCTCGTAATCCGATCCAAACGCTTCCGGATGCGCCTGCAACGCCTCAAGCCGCAGTGCGCGAAAAGCCTCGGCATCGGCGGCGACAGCCTGACGTATCGCAAATGGCGTCGTCATGGATGTGAATTATGCAACTTGCGCCTTGGCGCAGGGTGCATTTTCCAAACGGTCAGAGTCGTTGCCGAACCCGCAGGGTTTTGTGGCGCACGAGATAATACGCCACCCAATCATGAACGCCGATTCCATGCTCCGCCAGGTCGAGAGCCTGCCCGCGCTCGTGCGCGATGAGTTTGACACGCTGGATGAACGCGTGCGCCGGGCGATCAATCATCACGACCTGCTCTCGACAAAACGCATTGTGCTGACCGGCTGCGGCGATTCGCACTTTGCCGCGCTGGCCAGCGAGCTGGCGTTCAAGCAACTGGCGCGGCTGCCCTGCGAACCGATGACCGCGCTCAAACTCGCGCGCTACGCCGCGACCTACGAGTCGAAAGCGTTTCCGCGCAATCCGATGGTCTTTGGCATCTCGGCCGGCGGCCGCACCGCGCGCACGGCCGAAGCGCTGCAGATCGCGCGCGCCGAGGGCGCGCTCGCCGTCGCACTCACAGCCGGCCTTGATTCGCCAACCGCTCGCGCAGCCGAGATCACGCTAAACACCGGCGTGGCCGACTTCGGCCCGGGCCCGGGTGTCCGCACCTATTTCGCATCCTTGCTGGTGTTGCTGCTGCTGGCCATCCGTTTTCGAGAGGTGCGCGATCTGGTCAGCCAGGACGAAGCCAACGCGCTGCGCCGCGAGCTCAAGCGCAGCCATGAGGCGCTGGCCGCCACGCTTGAAATGGCGCGCGCGCCCGCACAGGCGTTGGCCGAGCGCGTCAAAGACACCGCCGCGCTGATGTTTGTCGGCGACGGTCCAAACCTGGGCAGCGCGCTCTACTCTGCGGCCAAAGTCTCCGAAGCCTGCGGGCTGCTTGCGATCGGCCAGGAAAGCGAGGAGTGGCATCACCTGCAGTACTACGTCACAGCGCTGCCGGGCATGCCCACATTTTTCATCTCGTCGGGCGGGCGCGGCCATGCGCGCGTGGCCGAGCTGATGGAGCCTGCGCGGCGCGCCGGCCGCTTGATCATCGCCATCGCGCCCGAGGGCGACGGCGCAATCGCGCCGCGCGCGGACGTGGTGCTGCCAGTGGCAGGCAGTGTGCGCGAGGCGTTCACGCCGCTGGTCTACGGCCTCCCTGGCGCGCTGTTTGCCGCGCAGCTTTGCGCGCTTCTGGGCCGCACGCCGTTTAGCGGCTTTAGCGGGGCCTATGACGCATACCGCCCAAATGCCAACAACACCTTAAACAGCGCCATCGTCACGCGCAAGGACCTGCCGGACTAGCTCCGCGCCCCAATCTCAGTCTCCGGCTCCGAATTCGATCCAGGAGCCGGAAACCGAGGCGGTTTCATTACGGTGGCGCTGACGTCACCACGATGACCGAAGTTGGCGGCGGCGTGTCTGATGGCGGAGGCGGTGGCGGTGGCGGCAACGTGTTGGACGGCACCACGATCGGCGTCAAGGTCGGTGGCGGTGGCGGCGGTGGAAGCGTCGGAGGCGCCACCGTTGCCGTGGCAGGCGCGGTTGGCGGCGGCGGCAAAGTGATGGTGGGCGGCGGCGCCAGCTTCTCCCAGTTCAGCCTGAATTTGGCCTGGCCGCTGTACTCCACATACTGCACCTGCAACGAATGCGACCCGGCATTGAGCACGCGCGTGCCTGTCACCACCCGGTTGCCGCTGGTGGCGTAGTTGTCGATCAACGGCACGCCGTCGATGAACAAGCGCACACCGTCATCGACATCAATGGTGAACACATACGTTCCAGCTTGAAAGTTCAGAGAACGCTGCCAGTCGACCGAGAAGCCGTCTGCCCCGATCTCACCCGTGGGAGAACCGAATCCCCAGTCAAAGTCGAGCCCGGGGCCGCCGCCTGGATCTTTGTCGTCTCGAATGATCACCGGCTGACCGGTGCGGTCGGTGTTGTTGTAGTAACGCCCGCGCCAGCCGCCATAGGACACTTTCCAGCTCAACCCCACCCGCGCGCCGCCGGACGATTCGTAAAACTCGATGCGAATCGTGTGCGGGCCTTTGGTCAGCCCACGGCTGGCTTGCACCGTGCGCGCCGGTCCGTTGCGCCATTCGTCAATGACCAGCTGGCCGTCGATAAACAAACGACCGCCGTCGTCCACCGTAAAGTCGAAGATGTAATTGTCGGTGGATGGAAATTCCTGCACGCGCTGAATCACGCCGGAGAAATTGTCGTTGGGCAGTCCGGCGCCGGGTGAGCCGCCGCGCCAATCCAGATTCAAAAACGGATTGCCGTTCTCATAGCGGCGAATAATCGCCGGCTCGAACAAATCGGTGTTGTTGTAATACTGCGCATACCAGACGCCGAGCGCATTGGGATCGGGCGTGTAGGTTGGGCCGATGGGTGTGAGCGACGCCGGCGGCGGTGCTTGCGGCGCTTGCGGCGCTTGCGGCGCGCATGGCGGCAACGCGGTCGGCACAGCCAGCGGCAGTTCGAGCGCATTGTTGGCCTTGCTCGCCTCGGGCACGGCGTTGGTTGGATCGATCGTCACGCGGTTGGTGCCGGTCTGATAGCCCGGGAACCACAACACCAGCGAGCGCCCGCCTTCCAGACCGGTGTTCACCGTGTATTGGGCATTGTTGACGACGACGACAAACGGCCCGGCCGGGTACGGCGTGCTGTTGCGAATTTCCACTTTCACGCCCAGTTGCGGCTGTCCGCCGCCCGGCGCGCAAAAGGTGGGGCCTTGCGCATCGATTGAAACGCTGCCAATCGCCAGATCCGGCAGGTTCACGCCGCCCTGCACCGGCAATGTGGTCGGAGTGCTCGTGACATCGACCGGCGCAGCGGTGGGGGGTGTGGCGCCGCCCGCGCCCGACGCAGCCGAGAAGCCGGTAAACCCGCTGCTGCTGCCGCGTGCGACGAGATAAATCGCGCCGGCGGCGTTGGCAGGCACCGGCACATTGCCCGCCGCAAAGTTGCCATTGCCATCGGCCACCGCATCGCCCAGCTTGACCAGCGCGCTGAACGGCGCATTCGGCACTGGAGCCAGAAACACCTCAATGCGCTCGCCCGGCTGAAAGCCCGAGCCCTGCAACGTCAATGGTTTGCCGGGTTGAAAGGGCGTGGCCAGTTCGACCTTGGCCAGCTTGACCGGCACAGGCGTCGGCGCAGCCGCGCGCGAGCTCAGAAACCAGACGCCTGTGCCGCACAACAGAATCGTGAGCAGGATAATCAGCGCTCCCCAAGCGATGTACTGGGTCGGACTCGGCTCAAAGCGTCCGGTATGGAGCGGCGGGCGCGGCGGGGTGTCGTCGTTCATGGTGCCTCCGTAATTGCGCGGAGATTATAGGGTTATGTGGAATCTTCCGTAAAATGTCCGGCAACTACGATGACTCCACCCATTTACGACGCTTTCGCCCGGGTCTACGATCTGCAGCACAGCACCCACGCTGACGACTTGCCGTTTTATCTGGCTCTGGCGCGGCAAATGCCGGCGGATCAAGCCATTCTGGAACTCGGCTGCGGCACCGGGCGCGTCATGGCACCGCTCTTGCAGGCCGGCCGCCGCATCACTGGCGTTGACGAATCGGCCGAAATGCTGGCGCTCGCCCGCGCGCATTTCGGTACAAATCCGCAGGCGGAATTGCTGCAGGCCGATGCGCGCGCGTTCAAAAGCGAAGCTCGCTTTGGACTGGCGCTCATCGCCTTGAACACGTTTTTGCACAATCTGACACGCGACGATCAGCTGGCGACGCTGCGCAGCGCGCGGGTGCACTTGCTGGAGGGCGGCCATCTCGCGGTCGATCTGCCGCCCAACGACGAGCTGGCCTTTCAACCCGACGATGGCGTCGAACAGCTGGAAGCCACGCTAATCGATCCGCAAACACACTCGCGCATCAGCAAGTGGGTGGCCAGCCGCGTGTATTGGGCCACGCAAGAACAGGAGCTCACCTATCGAATTCAAGAAGAGCGCAACGGGCAAACGCAGCAACAGGTGGTTGCCTTTCGCCTGCGTCACGTGTTCCGGCACGAGATGGAATTGCTGCTGCTGCAAGCGGGCTTCGCCGCCCCGCGCTGGTTTGGCGACTATCAGATGCATCCCTATGGCGATGACTCGCCGCGCATGATTTGTGTGGCGAGGGCGGAGTAAGTCCCGAGTCCCGAGTCCCGAGTCCCGAGTCCCGAGTCCCGAGAAATGATGCGCTCATAAAGATTTAACCTGCACACGACTTGCTCGATGACTCAGGTACAGTTCTTTAGATAGGAAGGTCATTCTCAGGACTCAGCACTCATCCATGGCCATTCGAACCAAGCTCACCATCTGGTACACCAGCGTCCTTGCGCTTGTGCTGGTTGCATTTGGCGTGGGTGTGTACACCATCCTGACGGTGTCGATGGTTCGGCAGCTTGAGACCAATCTGCAGCAAGCGTCAAACTCCGTCGGCCCGGTCTTCCGCGCCACTGGCGTGCGCGTCAAGCGCGAACAGAACCAAGCGCCGCTGATCGTGCCCTTGCCCAACCTGGACCCGTTTCGCGCATCTGAAACCTATGTCCAGCTGGTCGACACAACGGGTGTGGTGTTTGGCATTTCTTCAAACCTGTATCAGGAAACCCAGCAGCGCTACAAGCCGCTCGATGCCGCCGCCCTTGCGCGCATCCGCGCGCTGTCCGAAACCGAGCAGGGACAGTTGTTCAGCACGGTGCGGCTCTCCGGCGCGCCGTCGCTTTACGTGCTGACCAGCGCGGTGCGCGACGAGAAGAGCGAGCTGTTTGCATACACGCAGGTGGCGGGCTCGGTCGAAACCATCGAAAATGCTCAGCGCATTCTGCTGATCTCGCTGCTTGCGCTTGGCTCCGGCGGTCTAATCATCTCGGCCGTTCTGGGCGCGTTTCTGGCGCGCCGCGCGTTGCGCCCGGTCGACAGCATCACGCGCACGGCGCTGGCCATCTACCGCGCAGAAAACCTGGATCAACGCGTGCCCGAGCCCAAAACCGAGGACGAAGTGGGCCGGCTCTCCGCCGCATTCAACGAAATGCTCGATCGTTTGTCCAGCCTGTTCAACGTGCAGCAGCGCCTGGTCGCCGATGTGTCGCACGAGATGCGCACGCCGCTGACGGTCATCCGCGGCAACATCGATCTGCTGAGCGCCATGGGCTGCGCCGATCAGGAATCGCTTGAAGCGCTCAAACGCGAGAGCGACCGCATGACGCGCATGGTCGGCGATCTGTTGCTGCTGTCGCAAGCCGATTCCGGCCAGCTTTCAATGCAATTTCAACCCACCCAGCTCGCGCCGGTGGTCATGGAAATCGTGCGCAGCGGCAAGGTGCTGGGCGGCGATCGCGTGCTGGTGACGGGCAACGCCGATTCGTCCATCCTCGTCAATGCCGACGGCGACCGGCTCCGGCAGGTGCTGCTGAACCTGACCGACAACGCGATCAAGCACACGCCGGAAGGCGGCCGCGTGCATGTGGAAGCGGTGCGTGTGTTTAACGGGTATGCGCGCATCTCGGTTTCCGACACCGGCGAGGGCATCCCGGAAGCCGATTTGCCGCATGTATTTGAGCGCTTCTTCCGTGTTGACAAATCGCGCTCGCGCGAGAAAGGCGGCAGCGGCCTCGGTTTGTCGATCGCGCAAAAAATCATCGAAGCGCACAAGGGCCGCATCACCGTCAGCAGCAAGCTGGGCGAAGGCACCACCTTCGATGCGTACATCCCTATTGTCGGCCCTGAAGCATTCGACGCAGAGCCCGAAGCCCCGCGCCCGAACGGGTTGAGCTTGCCTGGCCGGCGCGCACCGGCAGACAACGGCCGCTAGCTACTACAATCCATCGCATGTCTTTCGACTTCGATGAATTGATTGATCGACGCAACTCGGACAGCGCCAAGTGGAAATACTATGCCGCTGACATTTTGCCCGCCTGGGTGGCGGACATGGATTTTCGCTCGCCGCCGGCGCTCACTCGTGCGCTGCATGCGCGCATCGACCACGAAGTGTTCGGCTATGCCTTCCCTGGCCCGGAAGTCAACGCTGCCATCGCGACTTGGGCGCGGAGAAAATACGGCTGGACCATCACCGCCGACGAGATCATCATGCTGCCCGGGCTGGTCAGCGGGCTAAATCTGGTCACGCGCGCCTTTGGCCATCCAGGCGACAGCACGATCACGCTGACGCCCATTTACGGCCCGATGATTTCGTCGTCCAACGATCAGGGCCTGCAGTCGATTCAAGTGCCGCTCACGGCCGTGCGCAGCGGCTCGACTGTCCGCTTCGAAATCGATTTTGACGCATTTGAGCGCGCCATCACCGCGCGCACCACCCTGTTCATGATGTGCCAGCCGCACAACCCGGCCGGCCGCGAGTTTACGCGCGAGGAATTGGAGCGGCTTGGCGCCATATGTCTGAAGCGCAATGTGCTGATCTGTTCGGACGAGATCCATGGCGATCTGATGCTGGATGGCCGCGTGCACACCGTGTTCGCTTCGTTGTCGCCGGAATTGGCCGATCGCACCATCACGCTGATGGCGCCCAGCAAGACCTTTAATGTGCCCGGGCTCGGCTGCAGCATCGCCATCGTTAAAAACGCGCAGCTGCGCCAGCGCCTGAAAAATGCGATGAGCGGCATCATCCCGCACGTCAATCTGCTCGGGTTGGTGGCCGCGCAAGCGGCGTTTACGGAATGCGACGATTGGCTTGCCGATTTGCAGGCCTACCTGACCGCCAACCGCGATGTGCTGGTGAAAATTGTGGCCGAGCGCATGCCCGGCGTGGCGACGACCGTGCCGGAGGCCACCTATCTCGCGTTTCTCGATTTCCGCAACGCCGAGCTGGGCCGCGATCCCTATGCCTTCTTTATGGACAAGGCCAAAGTAGCGTTGAGCAGCGGCTTGAGCTTTGGCAAAGACGGCGCCGGGTTTGCCCGGCTGAACTTCGGCTGCCCGCGCAGCCGCATGCTGGACGTGCTGGAGCGCCTGGCCGCGGCGCTGCCACGCTAGCGAAAAATAAAGATGCCATCTCTTGCGAGATGGCATCTTTCTACAATGTCCTCAGGCTAGCCGAGCACAGCGTCTTTGAGCGCCTTCAACGGGCGCGAGGCGACTTTCTTGCTCGCCTTCTTGGCCGGGATCATGATCTCTTCACCGGTGGCGGGATTGCGACCCTTCTTGGCCGGCGACGCCGGGCGCATGCGGATCTGCAGCTTGATCACGCCGGGGATCTGAAATACGCCCGGGCCTTTCTTGCCAAGCTGTTGCTTGATCACTTCATCCAGCGCGACCATCACGCTGTTGACCTGGGTTTTGGCCAGGCCAGTCTTCTCGGACAGCGCCGCAGCCAACTGCGACTTGTTCATTGGTTTGGCTTTCTTCTCGGTTGCCATTTGTTAACTCCTTTTCGACGAATGTCCACAGGATATTAACACAAAATCTAGGAAAACAAGGGGTTTTCATCGTACCTGTGGATAACTTTGTCCACAGCTTTGGCGGACTAGCCTGACACATTCTGACACTTATGGTCGTCGCTGCTCGCTCGAAGGAGTTCTGTGCAATCCTGTCAGCATGCTCGACGGCAGTCTGATGCCCGGTCGTCCGGAGATGATGTTGCTCTTGTGTGTGCTCGGCGGAGTGGGCATGGGCAGCATCGTCGGATTGTGTCCTGCAGTGCATGTGTATGCCGTCGCGGCCGGGTTCTTCGCGCTGCGCGAGCATTTGCCGGTGGCGCTCGATACGCTGCAGCTGACGTTCTTATGCCTCGGCTTGTTGATCGGCTGGACGTTCTCCAGCATTATTCCGGGTGTTTTGCTTTATGCGCCCGACGACGCCGGCGCACTGACAGTGTTGCCGGCCACCAAACTGCTCTTGCAGGGGCGCGGGCGTGAGGCGATCCGCTTGATTGGCGCCGGCGCGCTTGCGGGCGCAGCCGGGCTGCTGGCGCTGGCGCCACTGTTTGAGGCGACCATGCGGCCGTTGCGCCAGATCACGCAAAGCCACACCACCTGGATGATCGCGGCTATCACGGCGTTTTTGGTGCTGGGCGAATGGCCGCGGACGAATGAGCTGCACCCGTCGCCGTTCAAACGGCTGGTTGGGGCATGGACCTATCTTGGCGCCGGCCTGCTCACATTTCTGCTCAGCGGCGCGCTGGGTTTGATCCTGAAGTATCACAGCCCGCTGCCGGCCGAAGCCAGCTACCAGAGCCTTTTGCCCGCATTTTCCGGGCTATTCGCGGTGCCGGGACTGTTGCAGATCATGCTGTTGGGCGCGCAACCGCCGCCTCAATCGCGCGCAGCTGCGGCCGATCCGGATGCCACATCGGTGCTGCGGGGCGCGCTGGTGGGGCTGGCTGGCGGATTATTTGCCGGGTTTATTCCGGTGGTCAGCGGCGGCATCGGCGCGCTGCTGGCGGGCCACGCCGCCGCCCAGCGCGATGACCGTCAATTCCTGGTTTCGCAGGGCGCCTCCCGCATGGTGTACGCGGTGGGCGGCCTGTTGTTGCTGTTTGTGCCGGGCCTGGCGCTCTCGCGCGGCGGCATGAGCGCGCTGATCACGATGCATGGCGCGCCGTCCGGCCCGCGCATCTTTTGGCTGGCGGTGGGCGGCATCGCCTTGGGCACCGTGCTGGCCTATGCATTGCTCGAAGCGCTCGCGCCGCTCTGCGCGCGCGTCATTCATCGCGCGCCGCTCACAGCGCTGGCGTTGGCAATGATCGCCCTCAGCTGCGGCGTGACATGGCTGGCCACCGGCGTGTTTGGGCTGCTCGTTCAGGGCGTCGCCAGCGCGATCGGACTGATCCCGGTGTTGTTTGGCGGGCGGCGCATGAATTGCCTGGGGGTGCTGCTGGTGCCCATGTTCGGATGAGACAATAAATTGCCATGAGAAAAGCTGTGTTCGAAGGGCTAGTCTGTGATGAGGCTCAGCACGCGCTGCCGGTCGCCTATGTCGGCGAAGATCCAACCTATGTCTTGCGGGAGGACGGGTTCAACTATCACATCGACGCGCGCACCGTCGACGCCCAGATCATCGCCGTGTTCAAAGACCAAATCGACGGGAACAAAGACATCGTTGGCGACGGCATGATGAAGATGTTGGGCAAAGACGACTTGTTCACCAAAGCGGCGGTCACATCTGCCCTCAAGAACATGGACAAAAATCTGGAGCAGCTGTATCAGAGCGGCATCCCGGAGCAGGCACGGCAGTATCTCGGCATGATGGGTTTTCGCGTCACGATCAACCGTCGCGGCGAGATTGTGGACTTCAATTTTCCGAGTACCAGCGCCGATGACGAGCCGTAGGGCCGATACGGCGGCCATTTCGCCGGGTTGTCCCTATAATCGGCGCTTTATCGTCGGAGGACTTGGCTCATGGAATTGCTATCAGCAGAGAACTTAATCGCATTTTTCACCCTGGCTGTGCTGGAGATCGTGCTCGGCATCGACAATGTCATCTTCATTTCGATCCTGGCCGGCAAACTGCCCGTCGAGCAACAGGCGCGCGCGCGCCGAGTGGGCTTGATTCTGGCGTTGGGCGCGCGCATTTTGCTGCTGCTGTCGCTCAGCTTTCTGGCCAGCCTGGAAGCGCCGCTGTTTACGGTCCCGTGGCCGTTTGACGACAAAGGTCATTTGGACATCACGGCGCGCGATCTGGTGCTGCTCGGCGGCGGCTTGTTTCTGATCTACAAAGCCACCCACGAAATTCATGCCAAGCTCGAAGGCGAGGAAGGCGAAGTTAGCAATCGCACGGCCGCGACATTCACGAGCGTGATCACCCAGATCCTGCTGCTCGACATTGTCTTCTCGCTCGACTCGGTCATCACCGCCATCGGCATGGCCAACGAGATTCCGATCATGATTGCCGCGGTAATCGTGGCCGTCATCATCATGTTGTTTGCCGCGGGACCGATCAGCTCATTCGTCAACAATCACCCGACCGTCAAAATGCTGGCGTTGTCGTTCCTGCTGCTGATCGGCGTGACGCTGCTGATCGAAGCGGTGCACGTGCACATTCCGAAGGGATATGTGTATTTTGCGATGGGCTTCTCTGTCCTTGTTGAGTCGCTTAATTTAGCGGCGGCCAAGCGCAAGCGCAAGCCGCTCGTGCTTCATCGGTCCGTTGTGGAAGAGAAAGCGGCGCACTAACGCCGCTCCATCAGCACAAACACAATTCCCGCTAGCATCGAGGCAGTGCTTAGCGAAAACAGAGCGACGGCGCCCAACGTCAGCAGGCTCAGGCGGCGTGCTCCCGCAGGGGCGCGAATCGACGCGCGATAGAGCAGCGCCTGCCAAAATAGCAGCGGAATAGCCCATGTCATGACCATTGCATATGGCGCGGCGGCGTTGGCCAGCAACACAATGCTGGCCAGTGCGCTGGCCAGCAGCAGCGCGTGCAACAATCCACTGCCGCGCACGCCAAGCCGAACCGTCTGGGTTCGCTTGCCAATGGCCCGGTCGGCCTCTGCGTCAGGCAGTTCAAACGCGATGAGCATGGCCCAATGCAGGAAAAACAACGGCAGGCAGATCAGAAGCACAAACGGATTGAGCCGGTTCGTCTGCATCACATAGCCGGTCATGGGCACTAACATTGCAACGATCAGCGACGCCGAGATTTCACCCCACCCGCTGCTCATAAGTGACAAGGGCGGCGCAGAGTAGAACCAGCCGCCGGCCAGGGCCAATGCCGCAATAGCGCCGGCCAGTGGATTGTTCCACCCGACAATTGCGGCGAGCGCAATCGCGACAACTGCGCATGCCCGCGCCGCAATCAAGGCCGTCCGCTGCGTGATTCCACCACCTGGCAGCACGCCGCTGCCGCCGGAAAAGAGCGTGCGCCCGCGCGTGTTCAGCCGATCGGCTTCCACGTCAAACACCTCATTGGCGCACTGTGTCATCAGCTGTATGGTGCTGACCATCAACTGGCCAAGGGCCGCCTGGCCCAGGTTGATGATCGCGCCCTGTGTTGCGGCGATAGCGACGCCGAGGGCGTATAGCAAGACGCCGCCAAGCAGAAATACCGGCCGGGTGAATTTAATGAACGCGAGAAGTGTATGGATGTGCATAAGCCCCACCTGACAGGTAAGGAAATTCTCATTTTTGGAGCCAAGCCTGCTAGTATTCAGCTGCATGACAACTTTACCCACCCGCACACTCGGACGAACCGGTTACAAAGTGACACAACTCGGCTATGGCGCAATGGAAGTGCGCGGACGGCGCATCTGGGGCGGACGTCCATGCACCAGCGAACAAGCCGGCACGATTCTCAACGCTGTGGTTGACGTCGGCATCAACTTTATCGACACCGCCAACGACTACGGCACCAGCGAGCTCTTCATCGGGCGTCATCTGGCGCAACGGCGCAACGAGTATGTCCTGGCCACCAAGTGCGGCTGCCACATGCAGCATGCCGGCGATCATGACGAAACGCCGCATATTTGGACGCGCGACAACTTGTTGCGCAACATCGCAGACTCACTGCAAAAGATGGACACCGATCGCGTCGACATTCTGCAGTTGCACAACCCGGATGTCGAAACCACCGAACGCAACAAGCTGGTCGATATTCTGCAGGAAATCAAAAAATCCGGCGCGACCCGGTGGATCGGATGCTCGGCCACATCACCCCATCTCAAGACCTATGTCAGCTGGGGCGTGTTTGATGTGTTTCAAATTCCCTACTCCGCGCTAGAGCGCCAGCACGAAAACCTGATCACCGCTGCGGCGCAAGCCGGCGCCGGCATCATCATACGTGGCGGCGTGGCGCGCGGCGAGCCAGGCGCAGGGCTGGGCAACACCGATCGCTGGGCGGCGTTTGAGAGAGCCAAGCTCGACGAGCTGCGCGAACCGGGCGAAAGCCGCACCGCGTTTCTGTTGCGCTTCACGCTCAGCCATCCGCATTGTGACACCACCATCGTCGGCACGCTGCATACCCACCACCTGGCCGAAAACATCGCCGTTGCCATAAAAGGCGGCCTGCCCGCCGATGTATATGCCGAAGCAAAAAAACGCCTCGATGCTGCTGGTATCCGGCCAGAGTAGCCTCGCGCGAACACAAATGAGCCTGCTCCTCCCTCCCAACACCAAACTGGTCATGATCGGCGATTCGATCACCGATTGCGAGCGCGCACGGCCGGTCGGCGAAGGTTTGTTCGGCGCGCTGGGCAAAGGCTATGTGGCCCAGGTTGAAGCCACGCTCACCGCGGCGTTGCCCGAGCGGCGTATCCGCGTGGTGAATATGGGCACATCGGGCAATACCGTGCGCGAATTGGCCGCGCGCTGGCGCACCGACGTGCGCGACCTCAACCCGGACTGGCTCTCGGTCATGATCGGCATCAACGACGTGTGGCGGCAGTTTGATTCGCCGTTGCAGGTGGAGAAGCATGTTTCGCTTGAAGAGTATGCCGACACGCTGGAAACGCTTGTCAGCCAGACCCGCCCGTATCTTCAGGGGCTGGTGTTGATGACGCCTTATGTGATCGAGCCAAACCGCGCCGACGCCATGCGCGCGACGATGGATCGCTATGGTGCGGTGGTCAAAGCTATGGCGCAGCGCCATAGCGCCGTCTTTATCGACACGCAGGCGGCGTTCGACCGCGTGCTGGAGCACCTGCACCCGATGACGCTGGCGTGGGATCGCATTCATCCCAACGCCGCGGGACATGCCGTCCTAGCGCGGGCGTTTCTCCACGCGCTTGGGTTTGTGGGCTGATTGACGCCGGCGACCTGACAGGTAAGGAAATTCTCATAATCCGCCCGGCTTGGGCATCCGACGGATGCCCTTGACCCTGTCAACGGTTTATCATGGCGTTGTCAATCCACACGCAGATTGACGGGTATCGTGAATCTCGCAACGCGCCCAATCCGCGCGCTGCCATCCGAGGCAACCCATGAACCGAAGCCCTTTCGCGCCCGCCACCCAGCGTGCGCGCATCAACAAAACCCTGCTCAGCGCGCTTGCGCTGTCGTTGCTGGCCGCCGCATGCTCGGCGCCGCAGCCCACCGCCACGCCCATGCCCCCAACCCGCCAGATTCCCGACACCCCGCAACCGGCCACGCCCTCGCCGTTGCCGCCGCGGCCCAATATCAAGTTTGAGCCGCAGCCCGCGGGCGTCGTGGCGCCGATCGTGGTGCAGCGCCTGCCCGAAGCCGGCCAACGCCTGCGCCCGGACGGCGCAATTGAGCTCACGTTCGATCGGGCCATGGACCAAGACTCGGTCGCTACCGCGCTCAAGCTGCAGCCCGCCGTGCAGGGCGCCATCACCTGGAAGAACGCCCGCACGCTGTCGTTTACACCCGCCCAGGCGCTGCCACGCGACACCATCATAGATATCGCGCTAACCCAAGAAGCCAAAGCCGCCGACGGCGCGGCGCTGGCCGAACCGTTTCTGTTCCGGCTGACCACGCAGGGTTTTCTCGAAGTGGGACAAACTATCCCGGCCCATGAAGCGCCCGAGGTGCAGCCAGACACGATCATCACCGTGCTCTTCAACAAGCCGGTCGTGCCGCTCACCACGCTGTCGCAACAAGACAAGCTGCCCAACCCAGTCTCGTTTGATCCGCCCCTCGAAGGCAAAGCCGAATGGCTCAACACCAGCGTGCTGGTCTTTCGCCCCTCCAAACCCTTGGCCGGCGGCACCACCTACACCGGCATCGTCTCGGGCGATCTCAAAGACGCCGACGGCAACCCGGTGCAAAACGCCTTTCGCTGGACCTTCAGCACAGTTGCGCCCAAGGTGGTGTCCGTCACCCCAGGTGGCATACCTGATCCAAAAGCGCCTTCGCGCGTGTTTGTGGAGCCGGGAAATGCGGATGGCCGCGTGCGCGCCGACACCGCAATTACGGTGCGCTTTAACCAGCCTATCGACGCAGCCAGCGCGCGCGCGGCGTTCAGCCTGAGCGGACCAACCGGCGCCGCCATCGACGGCTCGTTCAGCGTGCTCAGCGACACGCTGACCTTTACGCCCAGCCAGCGCCTGAGCTTTGACACGGCGTTCACCGCGCGGGTCGCCGCAGGCGTGATCGGAGCGAGCGGCGGATTGGCCGGCAAAGACGCTTTCGAATGGAAATTCACCACGGTGCCGCTGCCGGCCATCGTCGAAACGACGCCGCGCGACGGCGAACCTGCCGCTGAACCTTACACCGCCTTTGTCATTCGCTTCAACACCGATATCGATCCGGCCACGGTGATGCCGCACCTCACCATGACGCCTGCGCTATCGCCGGCGCTGGTGTACACCTACTTCAACAGCTACGACCATACATTTGTGCTGAATTTCAATGCGCAGCCGGACACCGACTACGAGGTGCGCATCGATGCGGGCATCACCGATCCGTATGGCAATGTGATCGAGGAGCCGCGCAATGTCACATTTCACACGCGCAACGCCGATCCCTACGGCTCGCTCGCTTTGCCCTACGGCGGCGCCACGCTCAATGCCTATGCGCCCGCGCGCGTGGTCGCGCAGACGATGAACGTGGCGCGGCTGGATTTCGAGTTATATCGGCTGAACGACACGCCCGAAGCGCTCGCGCGCCGTTATTACAACAACGGCATTCCCGCCAATGCCACACTGGTGCGGCGCTTCTCACAGCAGCCGCGGGGCGAAAAGAATCGTCAAACGCGCACGCTGGTGACGCTCAACGACAAAAACCAAGGCCTGCTGCCTCCTGGCGCGTATGTGTTGCGCATGACCTCGCCCGAACTCGCATCACAGAACTTCGCCCAGGTTGCCGCGATTTTTGTTTCGGAGATCAATCTCGTCCTAAAGAGCGAGAGCGGCCAGGCGTTCGTTTGGGCAAGCGACTTGAAAGACGGCGCGCCGGTGCGCGATCTAAACGTCGATGCGTATGAATACATCGATCGCGGCGATCGCGTGGAGGTCAAGCCCATCGGCGCGGCGGCCACCGACGCAAGCGGCGTGGCGCGCATTGCCCGCGATCGCGGCGCGCGCAGCGCAGCGAATGCCTATAACTATTCGCAAATTTTCGCCGTGGCGCGCGGCGCGCGCTTCGCCACTGTGTTCAGCGAATGGCAAGGCGGCGCCTCGCCCTATGACTTCGGCTTTGGATCGCTGCCGTTTTACGGCGGCGAGTCACCGGTGCGCGGCCATGTGTATACCGAGCGCGCCATCTACCGCGCCGGGCAGAAGGTCTTCGCGCGCGGCGTGCTGCGCAATCAGGACGATTTCAGCTACAGCCTGCCCAAGGATCTAAAAGTCACAGTCACGGTGCGCGATGCCGAGGGCAATACCGCGCTCACGCAGCCGGCCGTGCTGGATGCATTTGGCGCTTTTGCGCTGGAAGTGCCGCTGGCCGCCGGCGCGTCGCTCGGCGCATATTCGATCGACGTGCAAGCCAGCACAGCCGAAGGCGTGCTGCTGGGCAACGCCTATGCAAGCTTCACAGTGGCGGCCTATCGCGCGCCCGAATTCGAAGTCACTGTGACGCCCGGCGTCAGCGAAACCGTGCGCGGCGCGACCGTTGAAACCGTCATTCGCGCATCGTATCTGTCCGGCGGTGCGTTGCGCGGCGCACGCGTGCGCTGGAATGTGCTGGCGCGCAGCGCCACATTCAGCCCGCCGCAGCTTGATCGCTACTCGTTTGTCGACTACGACAACCCGTGGCGCTGCTTTGATTGCTGGTGGAACAGCGACAGCACGCCACCCGCACAGCCATTGCTGAGCGGCACGGGGGTCACCGATCAAAACGGCGAATTGAAACTGACGCTGCCGATCTCAACCGAGCTGCGCGATTCGAGCGGGCAACTGATCAGCGGGCCGGTATCGCTCAGCGTCGAAGCCAACGTCACCGGCGCGGACGATCAAGTGCTCGCCGGACGCGCGCAAATCATGACGCACTCGGCGCTGCATTACGTCGGCGTGGCGTTCGACCGATACGTGATCGAGTCTAAAAAGCCGGTGACGGCCGAGTTGATCGCCGTCGACTGGCAGGGCGCGCGCCTTTCCGGAAAGCGCATCGACGCCACAATTACGCGGCGCGAATGGCGCAGCAAATTCATCGCGGCAGCCGACGGCATCGGCGGCCGTTGGGAGAGCGAGATTGACGACGTGATCGTCAAAACTGAAAGCGTCACAACCGACGCCAATGGCGAAGCGCGCGTGGGGTTCAGCGCGCCAGAAGCCGGCACCTACAAAATCGCCATCCGCAGCAGCGATGCGGACGCGCGCGTAACCAGCGCCGCCCGCTTTGTGTGGGCCACCGGCGACGAGTATGTGTCGTGGCTGCGCGAGGACAACGACCGCATCAACCTGATCGCCAACAAGACCACGTTTGAACAGGGCGAAACGGCCGAAATCCTGATTCCATCGCCGTTTATCGATGCGCAGCACAGCGCGCACTACGCGCTGGTCACGGTCGAGCGCGGGCACATCCTGTCACATGAAGTCGTCCGCATCACCAACAGCAGCACGGTGTACAAGCTGCCGATCGCGGACAACCACACGCCCAATGTGTTCGTCTCAGTCGTGCTGATCAATTCGCCGGCAGCCCCAACAGAGGCACCGGATCAAAAATTCGGCTTGATCGCGTTGCGCGTAACGCCACGCAAGCAAACGTTAAGCATCACGCTCACGCCCGAGCGCAAGCTGTTGCAGCCCGGCGAGAATGTGACCTTCACGCTGCGCGCAACCGATGTGTCAGGAGCGCCGGTGCAAGGCAGCTTCTCGGTCGATCTGGTCGACAAAGGCGTGCTCAACTTGATGCCGCGCCAGGCCGACGCCATCGTCGGTGCGTTCTATGGGCTGGCCGGGCTGAGCGTGGGCACGTCGAGCGGGTTAAGCGTGAGCGCCAACCGTATCAGCGAGGCCGAACTGGCCCGTCAACAAGGCGGATTGGGCGGCGGCGGCGCGCTTGCCTCCGATGGAGTGGCAGAGTCGGCTGCGGCAACCGGAGCGCCCGCGCCCGCGGCCAAATCCGAGGCATCTGCCGCCCGCAGCCGTGCAGATGGCAACGCCGCGCCCGCGGTGCAGGTGCGCGAGAATTTCGCTGACACCGCTTTCTGGCGCGGCGACATCAGCACCGATGCGCAGGGCAACGCGACGGTGTCGCTCAAACTGCCGGACAATTTGACCACCTGGGTCATGCGCGCGGTGGGCGTCGATGCGCAAACACGCGTGGGGGAAGGCCTGGCCGATATCGTGGCGACAAAACCATTGCTTATCCGCCCGGTCACGCCACGCTTCCTGGTGGTGGGCGACGAGATCGAGTTGTCGGCGATCATCAACAACAATACCGATCAGGCACTGACGGCGACGGCGTCGCTACACGTAAGCGGCATCACGCTCACCACGCCGGCCGAGCTGCCGGTGACGTTGGCGGCCAACGGCGAGACGGTGGTGCGCTGGACGGCGCAGACCAGTGACGCGCCGCAAGCCGATTTGGTCTTTTTGGTGCAGAACGAGCAATACAGCGATGCGAGCAAGCCGCGCTTGAGCACCGCGCCGGACGGCGGGTTGATCATCAACCGCTGGAGCGCGCCCGAAGTGATCGGCACTGCGGGCGACTTGACCGGCGCGCAGACGCGCACGGAAGTGATCGCTGTGCCGCCCGGCCTGGACACCACGCAGGGCGCGGTCAAAGTGCGGCTCGATCCATCGCTGGCGGCGTCGATGCAGGATGGATTGAAGTATCTCGAGCATTTCCCGTATGAGTGTGCCGAGCAGGTTGTCTCCAAGTTCCTGCCCAATGTGCTCACCTATCGCGCGCTGCAGGATCTCGGCATCGACAATCCGGAGCTGAGCGCGGCGCTGCCCGAACTGGTAAAGACCGGGGTGGCACGCTTGATCGCCCTGCAAAACAGCGACGGCGGCTGGGGCTGGTGGTCGGGCGAGGAGAGCAATCCCAATGTCAGCGCCTATGTGGTGTTTGGCTTGCTCAAAGCGCGCGACGCCGGATTTGATGTTCCGTCCGAGATGCTTGGACGCGGCGTCGAATATCTGCAAACGCAATCGCGCGATCTCGATCAGCGCAGCGCCAGCGTGTATCTCGACTGGCAGGTCTGGCTGAACTACGTGCTCGCCGAAGCGGGCATGCCCAACCAGGCGAAAATCGAAGCGCTCTACAAATTGCGCGGCAATTTGAGCCAGTATGCGCAGGCGCTGCTGATCCTGAGCATTGGCAAGACCGACGCCAGCGATCCGCGGCTAAAGACGCTCTTCGCGGACCTGAACGGCAAAGTCATCCAGAGCGCCACCGGCGCGCACTGGGAGGAATCGCGCGTGGATTGGTGGGCGATGAACACCGACACACGCACGACCGCGATGGTGCTCAATGCGATCGCGCTGTATGACAAAGACAACAAGCTGGCGCCCAACGTGGTGCGCTGGCTGATGGTAGCGCGCAAAACCGGCACCGGCTATTGGCGCAGCACGCAGGAAACGGCCTGGGCGCTGATCGCGCTCACCGACTGGATGCACGCCACCGGCGAGCTAAACGCCAACTACGCGTTTGGCGCACAGCTCAACGGCGCAACGCTGGTGGAAGCGCAAGCGTCGCGCGCGACGATCACGCAGACAACGGCGCTGACGATCCCAATCGCCAGCCTGCTCACTGATGTGGGCAACCGTCTGACAATCGCCAAAGGCGAGGGCGAGGGCCGCTTGTATTACACCGCACATCTCAAGACCTATCAGCCGGTGCCCGAAATCAAGGCCGCGGACCGCGGCATCGTGATCCAGCGCCGCTATGTCATGGCCAGCTGCATCGACGGCGTGAAATGCCCGGCGGTCACGGAAGCCAAGGTCGGCGATGTGTTGCGCGTCGAGTTGACCCTCATCGCGCCCAACGATCTGCACTATCTGCAGGTGGAAGATCCACTTCCGGCGGGCGGCGAGGCAATCGACACAACCCTGGCCACGGCATCGCAGCTGGATGAAGGGCCGGGGTTGACGCAAAACATCGTGCCTGGCGCGCGCCGCTGGTGGTGGTATTGGGGCTGGTGGTCGCGCAACGAATTGCGTGACGACCGGGTGGCGTTGTTCGCCACATTCCTGTCGAAGGGCACGTATACCTATACCTACACCATGCGCATCACCAGCGCCGGCAAATTCAACGTGATTCCGGCCTTCGCCAACCTGCAGTACTTCCCTGAAGTATTCGGACGCAGCGATGGCGCACTGTTGACGGTTGCGCGATAGCCTATGAAGGCTTGTTCAGCGCGGCCTCTTCTTTGCTGGGCGGCTGCAGCAGCTCAAGCGTGATGCCGTCGAGATCAAAGAAATAGACTGCAAAGCCGCCTTTGTTGACGCCGGCTTCGATCGCGACGGGGTGCGGGTGCTTGAAGCGCACCCCAAGCGCGGTCATGCGCGCGTAGTCCGCGTGGATGTCGTTGGTGATGAAGGCCCAGTGGCCGTTGGCGACGTTGTAGGTGTTCAAGTCGTTGCCTTCGCGGTTGGGCGGGTTGAGATATTGCACCAGCTCAATGTGGTGGTTGGCGCCGTCGGCCAGCGGCTGGCCCGGCACTTTCAGCTGGGCGATTTTCAGATGCGCATTGGGATAACCGACCAGCTTGCCGGTGTACTCGTTCTGCTGTTCCTGGCTGCGAAAATATTCCAGCCCCAGCACTTCGGTGTACCACTTGACGCTGGCGTCGATATCTTTGACCGTGAACGAGACATGAAAGATGCCTTTGATCATGATGCGCGGATGATACTCTTGATGCCGCGCCCGACCAGGTCCGCTGTCAACGCGTTCCCGCGACTGACCACAATCCGCCAAACACCGCAAAAAACAGGCAAATTGAAATGCCTCCGCACGCCACGATGACGCTGCCAATGATCAAACCAACCCAGGCAATCCCTTTGATCGCCGGGCTTGTCGTGCCCGGCGCGACGCCTTCCGGGATCACCGGTGCGCGCGCTTTTGCGTCTTGCAATAGCTCAAGAAAATGAGCCTCGTTCTCTACCGTGAGCCAAACAATCTGCCCATCGTTGAATTCGAGCTTGAGGGATGTCGTACCCAAGGAATTGTTCGACGCGAAAGCCGGTGAGCGCATACAGCGGCAGCGGGCGCTGCGGCCCCATGGCCGCTCGCAAGATGATGCGCTGGTCGGTCAGCCGCAGACGGACGTTTGAGCCTCTGTTGATGTTTTGCGGATTCAGATAGACCGTCGCGCCACGCTGTTCGCCGAGAATCGACTCGCCCTCACGAAGTTCAGGTTGCAGATTTAGCATTGTTGTGTAAGCCGATTTTTCCGCAAAACTGAATTCTTGCGACAACGGCCCAACCCGCAAGCGACAGCACCTCTAACCTGCGGACGCAGCAGCGCGGCGCAACAACAGCGCGCGCTCCTGCGCGTTGCCAGTCAACGCGGCCGCGCGCTCGAATTCGGCGCGCGCCTCGGCATGCCGGCCAAGCCTGGCCAGCAAATCGCCGCGCACGCTTGGCAGGTGGTGATATCGCTTCAACGCCGGCGCATCGGCAAGCGCATCCAACAGCGGCAGCGCTATGGCCGGGCCGCGCGCCATCGAAACTGCTACCACGCGATTGAGTTCCACGATGGGCGACCCGGTAAGTGTGGCCAAAGCGTCATAGAGCGCGACAATGCGCGGCCAGTCGGTCGCCTCCGCGGTGCGCGCTCGGCCATGACAGGCTGCGATCGACGCCTGCAACGCATACGGCCCCAACCCTTTGCCTTGCGCTTCGGCGCGCGCCAATGCGACCAGCCCGCGGCGGATTTGCAGGTGATCCCACAACGCGCGGTTCTGCTCCAGCAGCGGCACCGGCTCGCCGGCGGGCGTTGTGCGCGCTTGCAAGCGTGACGACTGGATCTCCATCAGTGCGAGCAAGCCGTGCGTTTCGCTGTCATGCGGGACCAACCCCGCCAGGATGCGCCCCAGCCGCAGCGCCTCGTTGCACAGCGCCGGCCGCGCCAGATCGTCGCCCGCAGTTGCGGTGTAACCCTCGTTGTAGATCAGGTAAATCACGTCAAGCACCGAGGTGAGGCGCGCTTCGCGGTCGGCCGCCTCGGGTTGTTCAAATGGCGCGCGTGCCGCGCTAAGCGCGCGTTTGGCGCGCACGATGCGCTGCGCGATTGCCGGCTCCTGAGTCAGAAAGGCGCGGGCGATCTCGGCGGTGGTCAACCCGCCGAGCATGCGCAAGGTCAGGGCCACGCGTGCGTCGGTCGACAGCACCGGGTGACAGCAGATGAAGATCAGGCGCAGCAGGTTGTCGTTGATATCGCCATCGACGGAAAGCGCGAATGGATCGTCGTTCATGACGTCGTCGATCTCGAGATCGCGGCCAAGCTCCTTAACCTTGCGGTCAAGGTTGACATCGCGCCGCACCCGGTCGATTGCGCGGTGTTTGGCGGTGGCCATCAGCCAGGCGGCCGGGTTGGACGGCACGCCATCGCGCGGCCACTGTTCCAGCGCGATGACCAGCGCGTCCTGCGCCAGCTCTTCGGCCAGCCCCACATCGCGCACGATGCGCGCGAGGCTGGCGATCAGCTTGGCCGACTCGATGCGCCAGACGGCGTCGATCGTGCTGTGAATATCTTGCATATGCCCGGGTTGGCCCTGCGTGTGAGCCTAGCCGGCCTAGGCAAAATCATCCGGGCCATGGATCTGGCGCAGTTCCACTTCGCCTTTGGAAAACGGGCTGCGCTTGATCCATTCGACGGCTTCGGCCATCGATTTGACTTCCCAGATCCAGAACCCAGCCACAAGCTCCTTGGTCTCGGCAAAGGGGCCGTCCACAAAGGTTTTCCGTTTGCCGTCGAAGTTGACGCGAACGCACTTGCTGTTGTTGTGCAGGCCATGAGCGGCCAGCCTGACACCGGCTTTGACGAGTTCGTCATTGAAATCATCCATTTCTGCCGCTTCGATCTTCGATTCAGGGTCTGACGGCGGGTATGTCGCCGTAGCCTTTACCATAACCAAAACTTTCATCGTTTTTTCTCCTAGAGCGACGCAGTTCGTCAGCGCCCTATGCTATACGTCGAATGACGGCGGGCCAAAATCGACAAGGTTGGGGCAAACCGCGAAAGCACCAAGGCGCTATTGCTTGTAGAATTCGTTGCGCGCATGCTCCAGCACATAGCGCTGAGTCAGCATCAGCCGCGGCCTCGGCCGCGCATTCGGCGCGATGTTGTGCAGCATGCGAAGATCCATAAAGTACATGTCGCCGGCTTTGCCTGTCATCTCGACGACGCGGACTTCGACATCGCCGACGCGGCCAGGCTCGCGCATTAGCTGCAAGCGGTCGATCGACTTGTTTGACATCAATCCGGCAAAATAGGTTTCGCGCTTCAACCGCTTGCGCAGATCGCTCGAGCTGATGCGCCCGCTGTCATTGAGCAGCCGGTGCGAGCCGGTCACGGCCAGCGTGCCGCCGCCTTCGGTCTCGACATCGTCCAGTATGGCGAATATCTGCACGCCTGTCAGCCCGCCTTCGGCAAGACGCGGCAGGTCCAAATGCCAGCTCTGATGCGGCAGCGACCACGCGGTGGCGTTCGGAAAGGTGCAGAGAAGCCCTGGATGCGGATTCAACGGATACACCGGGCGCCCGCCGGCCAGCGCGCTGGCGGCGGCGAGCGTCTCCCCACCGGCAAGGTCAATGATTGCCGGATGCTTATTTAGCGGTTTGATCATCGCCATGCCGGCGGCAAGCCCGGCAATGAATTTCTGCCGCTCAAGAAGCCATTGCCCCGCACTCCAGACACCCTCCTTTTCAGCCTGATGAAAGATCACCTCGCGCGCGCGCGCAAGTTGTGCCGGGGGAAGAAAGCCGCTGCGCATGACAAGCCCATGCAGCGAAAAGTGATCGTGCTCCGCTTTGGTAAACATGACGCGCCTCCCATCGGCATTGTTGCACATTTCCTTTCTCACCGTCTTCCCCTAAACTTGCCGAATGCGCAGCCGCCAACAGTTTCGCGAGGCACTGGTCGCGGCGTTCACCGACGACGAGTTGTCGATCTTGCTCAACGACCTGGGCGTCGATCCGGACGTGATCGCAGGTCGAACGCTAGGCCAGGAAACCTATGCCGACAACCTGATCACCTATTTTGAAAAGCGCGGTCGCATCGACGCGCTGTTGAGCGCGTTGCGCGCCATACGGCCGGCCGTTCAGTGGAACTATCAGCCGCAGCACCTGGCCGCTGCGTTCGCCACGGCGCCGACGCCCCTGGTGATCGCCGGCGCGTTTGCCATTGCCGCGGTCGTTGTCATCGCGCTGGTGCTGCGGATGCCCGGCGCCGGGTCTCGCACCAACGCCACACCTGTGGCCATGAGCGGCGGCTACAACATACTGGTAACGGATTTTGCCGAGGTGGACGCATCTGAAACCCACACCTCGCCCGAAGGCCTGCGACTGGGCCGCCACTTTGCAGGCGCACTCAAGCAGGAACTAACCGACGGCTTGGCGCCGGATGCGCGCGCTGATTTGAGTGGTGCAGTTTGGGATGCGTCGGATGCGCGCGCCAACGGCTGGCTGGCGATCACCGTCACCACCGACGCGCAAGCCGAAGCACTGGCAAAACAGACTAGCGCCGACCTTGTCGTGTATGGGCGCATCGAACAGGCCGGTGCAGCGCCCAGCGACAAACAGCTGGTGCTGGGATTTCATCAGGCACGGCGCAATGGCGTGCACGAAGAGATTGCCGGCGCCTACGCCCTTGGCGCGCCGATGCCGCTGGCCTTGCCGATGACCACCGATATGGACAGCGCCGCCCGTCTTGAGCTGAACGCGCGCCAGCGGCTGTTGCTGCGCTTGGCACTTGGCTCGCTGTATGACCGGCTGGGCCGCAGCGAGCAAGCGTTGAGCGTGTTTGTAAATATGGCCTCGCTTCCAGGCGGGGACAAGGGGCCCATCGGCGCAGCCATCGCGTATCTGAGCGGCCGCGAAAGCCTGCTGCTCAAGAGATCCGAACAGGCTCAGCGCTATCACGAGCAGGCGCTTATGCTGGATGCGACGTTTGTGCGCGCGCATCTGGGGCTGGGCGACGTGTACTACCAGCGCGTGGCGCAAATGCCGGCCGAGCAACGGCTGGGCAGCGACGCCCTGGCAAAGGCCAGCGATCACTACTCGACCGCCGAGACGCTTGCTTTGACCCGCAAGGACTCCGAGCGGCTGGCCACCATCGCGCGACTGGGCCGCGGTCTGGTGTCGCTGGCTCGGGCCGACGCCCACAGCCTGAGCGACGCAATCGAGGAGAGCGGCCGCGAGGCGCGCGAGGCGATCAGCCTGATCGAGCCGTCGATCCTTGTTTTGAAGGGCGATCGCGGCGCCGACCCGCGCACGCTGGCATCGGCCTATCTGGCTCTGGGCAACGCCAGCATGCTGGCTGCGCTGGCGGCCGTCGGTGAAAACGCGGAAGCGGTGCGCGGACAGCGCGCTCGCGCAAAGGCCAGTTATGAGGCCTGTGTTGAACTCGATGTGCGAAGCGATCCGCTTCTGGCCGCCGATCTGGCGGCGCTGTGCAAACAGAATCTGGAGCGGATCGCGACGCTTTTGCCGGAGTAACCCAATGAAAATCCACACGAGTGCGGTAATTCGCATGGCAGCCGCGGTTGCGCTTTCGGCGGCATGGCTTGCGGCCGGATCACCGGCGCTGGCGATCACTGTTTTGCTGCCAGTCAACGTGAGTGCCAACGCCGACGCGGCGCACCTCACGATCAGCGGGCCGCTACGGCCTTCCGGCCGCATGAGCGAGCTGTCGTTGCGCGCCGACGCGCGCCCGGGA
The DNA here is from genome assembly GCA_031368515.1 of Chloroflexota bacterium. GTDB lineage: Bacteria > Chloroflexota > Anaerolineae > J036 > Brachytrichaceae > CANJQH01. The sequence continues at coordinate 2,810 of JANMNW010000544.1, read as the reverse complement.
GGGCTGGCGAGCGTGCGCTTTGAGCTGTTCTACCGCGCCAGCAACTCGTTCGGCGACGCGATCTATGAGCGCAACGATGCCAGCGCGCCATTCTGTCTGTTTGACGGCAGCGGCGCGAATTGTGGATTGCGAAAGATCGGCGAGTTGTTGCCGAGCACGCCGAGCAAAGCAGTGCCGGGCGCTTATAGGGCGCGCATCAGCTCGCTGGATGCGTCGGGCAATGTGCTGTGGCGCGGCGATGTGCACTTTGTCCTCGCCGCTTCGGGCGTCAGCCTCGGGCTCCCGCCGAACGGCACCAATGACGGCGTTGGCATTTTTGTGGAGTGGCGCGATCCGGTCTATTCCCCGTCCGGCATCAGCAAGCTAAACATGGAAATTCGCGCCAGCATGGTCGAGGGCGCGGACAACGGCACAGGTATCGGCTATGTGCTGTTCACGTTGTCCAAAATCGGACCGGGGCCGGACGACAAGACCGAGGTCTTTCGCCGTCATGAGCTAAACCGGCCGTATTGCCTGTTCGGCGAAGAGGCCAACGGCAAAACCTGCCGCAGCGCACGGCGCGGCGAACGGCTTCCGGCCAGCAGCATCCTCAACAACGATGGCGATCCAGGCGCGGGCAAGCGCGACGATCCGGCGCTCGCTCGCGTCAAGCTGGAGCCCGGCGAGTATGAGATCGCGATACAGGTCTTTCCCAAAGACCCGACTGTGGGCGGATTTTGGGGCGGCAACGGCCGCTTTGTGGTCGTGGGCGGCTAGCGGCGCCGTCTCGCGCCCCATGCATGGGCAACGGAATTAGATCTCCACACCCGGCAGGCCAGTTGCGCCCAACAACAACGAGAGTTCTCCAGCGTGGGGCAAGTCGTGATCGAGCAGCCCCCAGATGACTTGCGAGACCGGCGCCTCCTCACTCTTCGGAAAAACGTCGTCGGCCGATCCGGCGATGACACAACTGACGATAAACTGCCAAGTCAGTTCCAGCCCGTGCACAATGTCCGCTGCGGAATGCGGCGGCTCGCCGGCGTCGTCCCACGCGAGCAGCGGCGTCAATTCCGCAGCTTTCTGGCCAAGCGCGCGATGGAGATGAAGGGCGCGGCCGAAAACAATGTGTTCGGCAATTTCTCCAGGCGTGCGTAGGCCCGTTATCGGTCGTCGCTGCAATTGTTCCGCGGTCAGCGGCGCAATTGCGCGCTTCAGTGCTTCCTGGTAATCCAGCCAACTGTCGAAGACGCGCGCCTCCGCTATTTCTGCCCTTGTCATTGAATACGCTCTTTTGCTGCGCGCTATTTCAGCCTCTCCAGCCGTCCCTTGCGCCGCACTATATTTTTGTAATCCCACTGAATGTCGCGTGCTTTCTTGAGCCATCGTCGCAAGACGGATTTTTTTATTTCCGAGACATCAACATAGATGACCGAAGCGTCCTTGAACTTCCCGCCCACGACATTCAATCCAGGCTCCTCAAAATCCGCCCCGCTCCAAAACATCAGCCGAATGCCTTGTTTCTGTTTGCTGTAGCCGACGGTTGGATTGCCATCCAAAAACCAGACGGGATGAGCGTGCCAAATCTTGTTTTCAGCGTCGGGAAGGCTCCGATCAATTTCACCGGCCAGGAAGTCACACACTTCCCTGTGGCCTGGCTCCTGTTGCTCGTTGTATTTCAGCGTGTCTGGGTGCATCTTATTTCTCGTGCTGAATGCCGCATCGTCCACGCAAAACACGCGCTTGCGGGCGGCCGGCAAACAAGCGCGATTCTAGAACTTATCCCAAAATGTGGACTCCACCTTGCTTGCACACCTGAAACGTTGGCGAAACAGGTGGGGCCTACATTTTCAGGATGAATGCTAGGCATTCTCGCATGCCGTCGCGTGTGCAGTCACAGCTTGTCGAAGCAAGCGGCCGATGCCGCAGATGCAGCCGGCGACGCGCGCGGGCTTCGGCCTGATGTATCGTGAGGCAATCGCGCCGACGAATGCGCGGCATTTCCGGAGTGTTTGCCGAGTCATGAACGACGCTGATTTTGTTCGCTACCTTGCCGCCAAGACCTCCATCGACGATGATGCCCTCAACGCGCGCGTGCAGGACGCCTTTTTGCATGACGTGTCCGCGCTGGGCGCGGCGCCGCGCGTGCTGGAGCTGGGGGGCGGGATTGGCACGATGGCCGCGCGCCTGGCCAGCATGCCCGCCTTTGCCGCGGCACAGCCACGTTATACCTTGATCGACGAGCAGCGGCATTTGATCGCCGAAGCGCGCCAGCGATGTGCCGGTTTGCCGTTTGCCGTCGACGCGCAGGCGGCCGACGCGCGCGCACTGTTGCGCGACACAGCCGGGCAGTGGGATGTGCTGATTGCGAATGCCTTTCTCGATTTGTTTGACCTCGCGGTGATCGTGCCCCTTGCGCTGCGCGCACTGCGGCCGGGCGGCGTGTTCTATTTCACGATCAATTTCGACGGCATGACGCGCTTGCTGCCGCTGATTGACCCCGGCTATGACGGCGAGATCGAAGCGCTGTATCACCGCAGCATGGACGAGCGCGTCACCGACGGAGCGCGCTCGGGCGACAGCCGCAGTGGCAGCAACCTGTTCGAGCAGTTGCGCAACGCCGGCGCGCGCATCCTCGCGGCGGGCAGCTCGGATTGGGTGGTGCAAGCCGGCCCGCACGGCAAGATGCCCGCTGAGGCATACGCCATAGCTCGCGATGCGCCCGCTGCACTGTGGGTGTGTCGCAAGGAAATTCGCCACGACATCGACGTCCTCGTCGTACGAGGCCAACTCCTTGGCGTACTTGAGCTCATTGCCGCGCTCGGAACCCTTCG
>JANMNW010000538.1:0-6268 GCA_031368515.1 Chloroflexota bacterium | reverse complement strand
CGCCGGCGCGCCGACTCAAACACATTCACCGTGCCCACCACATTCACCTGCGCGCCCAATACTGGGTTGGCGCGGCAAAACGGCACCTGCAAGCCTGCCAGATGAATAACATGCGTCACCGCGTGCGCTTCGAACACCGCTGCCACTTGCGCAAAATCGGTGATGTCGCCGCGCACAAACGTCACTTGTGCGATCTCGTCGTCGCTTATCACAAGGCGCAGGCGGCGCCGGTCTTCCCCCAGGTCGAACGCCACCGCGCGCGCGCCCGATCGCACCAAGTTTCGCAACGTCCACGCGCCAATGCAGCCCAGCGCGCCAGTCACCAAAAATGTTTCAGACATGAGGCAAGTATGCGCGAGTTCGTCAAAAATGAAATTCGAGGCTCATTTCCGATGGGGTCGCGCTCGCGCATCGTCTGTCGCGATTGCAGGGGCGCGTTGCCGTTGCGGGGTATGCTGTGTCCACCCCATGATCGTCCTCTCGCATTACCAAGCCGCGTTGCTGCTGGCCGCATATCGCTCGCACTCGACGGTCACCCCCGTGTCGCTCGATCTCAATCGCAGCCAGACGCAGGTCCAATTGCGCCCAGACGGCGTGACGTTTCCAGATTCCAGCTTGGTGAGCTGGGAGGACATTCACCTGATTGCCGCATCGCAAAACGGCTGCTTCGCTATCGACAACGGCCATCCGCGCAAGATTCAGTCATTCTCCGAGGCAACCGATCGCGCATTCAGCCTTTATCCAACCGCTGGCGCACCCACGATGCTGTTGAGCGGCCTGCCCATGCACCGCATCAAGGACACCGATCCCCATCGCGACTCGCTGGCCAAAATTCGTGCGGCAGCCATCCACGGCGGACGCGTACTGGATACGGCCACCGGGCTGGGCTACACCGCAATCGAAGCAGCCAGATTGGCAGAGCATGTGGTCACCATCGAAATCGACAGCGCCGCCCAAGATATTTGCCACCAGAACCCATGGTCGCAAGCGCTGTTCGAGAATCCTAAAATCACGCAGATTATTGGCGACAGCTACGATGAAGTCGAGCACTTCGCCGAGTTTGAATTTGCGCGCATCATTCACGATCCGCCCGCGTTCAGCATCGATGGCGATCTGTATTCAGAGACCCTGTATCGGCAGTTCGCGCGCATCCTTAAATCCGGCGGCCGGCTGTTTCACTACATCGGCGACCCGGAGAGCAAGTCCGGCGCTCGCATCACCCGCGGCGTCATTGAACGACTAAAACGCGCGGGTTTTGGCGATGTGACCGGCCGGCCCGATGCGTTCGGTGTGACGGCAACGCTCGGTTAGCTGACCGCGTTATGTCGGTTGCAGATGCGGGACCTGGCAGGTCCAGCATCTGTAACCGAAGCATATTGCCAATTCCGGCGGCGATGCGAGAATGCGCATCATCATGGCAAGCACAAAGATTGGCATCATCGGATGCGGCAACATCAGCCCGGTCTACTTCCAGGCCGCTAAACGCATGAAAGCGCTCGACCTTGTCGGCTGCACAGACATGCTGTTTGAGCGCGCGCAAGCTCGCGCGCAAGAGTACGGCACGCAAGCGTTCACTGTCGACCAGATGCTGGCGCACCCCGATGTCGGCGTCATCATCAACCTGACCATCCCCAAAGCGCACGGCGAAATCGGCTTGCGCGCGGTGGCAGCCGGCAAAAGCGTCTACAACGAAAAGCCGCTGGCGCTCAGCCGCGATGAAGCGCGCGAGATGCTGGCCATTGCCGCGCGCAACGGCGTGCGCGTGGGCGGCGCGCCGGACACGTTTATGGGCGCGGGAATCCAGACCTGCCGCAAACTGATCGACGACGGCGCCATCGGCGAACCCATCGCCGCGACTGCGTTCATGATGGGCCACGGCCACGAAAGTTGGCACCCCGATCCCGATTTCTACTACCAGCCCGGCGGCGGCCCGATGTTCGACATGGGCCCGTACTACCTGACCGCGCTCGGCGCGTTGATCGGCCCGGTCAAACGTGTATCGGGTTCCACCCGCATCACCTTCCGGGAGCGCACGATCACCAGCAAACCCAAGGCCGGCCAGAAGATCACCGTGCGCGTGCCCACGCACGTCGTCGGCGTGATGGATTTCGCCAACGGCGCGATTGGCACGATCATTACAAGCTTTGACGTGTGGAAGCACTCCATGCCGCGCATCGAAATCTACGGCACCGAAGGCTCGCTGCTGGCGCCCGACCCCAACTCGTTTGGCGGCCCGGTCATGCTTGCCAAAGCAGGCGAAAAAGAGTGGACCGATATTCCACTCGTCCACAGCTATGCCGATCAGTCGCGCGGGCTGGGGGTGGCCGACATGGTTTCGGCAATTCGCGCCGGCCGCGCGCATCGTGCCAGCGGCGAACTGGCCTACCATGTGCTGGACATCATGCACGCCATTCATGATGCTTCTGACACCGGCGCGCACGTGTCGCTGCAAAGCACCTGCGAACGCCCGGCGCCGCTGCCGGCCGGTTTGACGGACGGCGACATCGACTGACATTTCGCGCCACCAGCAACGCCATACAGCGGCTGTCGTCAGCCGCACCGAAACTCATTGACACCGTTACGAAAATCATGACAAGCAAAATCAAAATAGGCATCATCGGTTGCGGCAACATCAGCCCGCGCTACTTTGACGCCGGCCGCCGCTTCGAATCGCTTGAGCTGGTCGGCTGCGCCGACATGCTGTTCGAACGCGCCCAGGCTCGCGCCAAAGAGTACAACACGCAGGCGTTTACCGTCGATAAGATCATCGCGCATCCTGAGATCCAGATTCTGATCAATCTGACCATCCCCAAAGCGCATGGCGAGATCGGCCTGCAGGCGGTCAACGCCGGCAAGAGCGTGTACAACGAAAAACCGCTCGCCATTTCGCGTGAACAAGCGCGCGCCATGCTCGATGCGGCCAAAGCCAAAGGCGTGCGCGTCGGCGGCGCGCCGGACACCTTTATGGGCGCCGGCCTGCAGACCTGCCGCAAATTGCTTGATGACGGCGTGATCGGCAAGCCCATCGCCGCCACTGCGTGGATGTTGTCCGCCGGTCCCGAACCGTGGCATCCCGATCCGGAGTTTTTCTACGCGCCAGGCGGCGGCCCGATGTTTGACATGGGCCCGTATTACGTGACGGCGCTCGTCACGCTGCTTGGCGCGGCCAAGCGCGTCACCGGCTCAACGGCCGCGGCCTATTCCGAGCGCGTCATCGGCAGCGGCGCCAAAAAAGGCACCAAGATTCCGGTGCAGATCCCGACACACATCACCGGACTGATCGATTTCGATGGTGGCGCGATCGGCACGCTCGTCACCAGCTTCGACAGCACCGGTTATGACATCGGGCTGCACATCTATGGAACCGAAGGCGTCATGATCGTGCCCGATCCCAACACCTTTGTCGGGCCGGTCAAAATCAGGCGCAAAGGCTACAAAGACTTTGCCGAAGCCCACCTGACTCATGGCTACGCCGGCGAGGCGCGCGGCTTGGGCGTGGCCGACATGGCCTATGCGCTGCAGTCCGGCCGCGCGCATCGCGCCAGCGGCGAGCTGTGCTATCACGTGCTCGACATCATGCATGCGATCCACGATGCTTCGCGCGATGGCAAGCACATCCAAATGACAAGCGGCGGCGCGCGACCGGCGCCGTTGCCGACCGGTTTGCGCGACGGACAGCTGGATGCATAAGCTGCTGGCCCAGATCGCCCCTCAGCGCAGCACGCAATACGCCTCGCTGGCCGAGGCGCTGGCGCCGACGGAGCTGCAACTCAGCGCAGCCGCGCGCTGTTTAACCGACATCGACGCAGTAACGCTGGGCGGCCAGCGTTATTTGCGTTGCAACATCGCCGAGCCCATCGGCGCAGCTGAACGAGAAGCGCTTGCCACGCTCGCCTGCACCAGCGCCTACTTCGATTGCGTCGACAGCCTGGGTGGCGAACCCGGCCCATGGCTGCGGCCGATCGAAACACAGTTTTCGCCTTTCTGGCCGGACGAACTGGTGAGCGCCCGCCGCTACAAAGGCAAAACCAATGAGTTGTTCACCCGCTTTCTCTGCAACATCGCCCGCCACACGTCTGCCTATGCGAATACGCCCTGGCGCGAGCTGCGCGTGCTCGATCCGCTGGCCGGCGGCGGCACCACGCTGTTCGTCGCACTCGCGCTCGGCGCGCACGCATTCGGTGTCGAAAAAATCGCCGAAGATGTGACCTCATCGGCCGCGTTCTTCCGCCAGCTGTGCAAAGAACAAGATATTCGCGTCGTCGAAAAGGAAGAACGCCTCAAGGGCGTCGGCCGCCGCTGGCGCTTTGACGTCAACGGCCAAACGCTGGTCTACGCCAACGGCGACACCGCCAACGCCGAAAAGCTGCTCAACGGTTTCAAGCGCCCGCACTTGATCGTGACTGATCTGCCCTATGGCATCCAACACAACGGCCCGCTGATCGACCTGCTCGCAAACGCGCTGCCGGCTTGGGAAGGTTGGCTCGAACCAGGCGGCGCGTTGACGTTCTCATGGGACGCCACGCGCTTTCCGCGCGAAGAGATGATCGCGGTGGTCGAAAGCCACTGCCGCCTGCGCGTGAGCAACCACCCGCCCTACAACGCGCTCGAACACACGGTCGATCGCGTCATCAAACGCCGCGACGTAATCGTGGCAAACGGCCCCGCGCGCACATGATTAAGGCTGTCGCGAATTGCGCCTTGCCACGCACGCCGCGTTTACTCCGGCCACGGTGCGCATAATCATGAACCGCCAACGCTTGTTCATCGTGTTTTTGGCGCTGTGCGCCGTGACGTTGCTGGGCATGCTGACGGTATTGATCTGGGTTGCCACGTTTTCCTTTCCGCCGGTCGGGCATGGCAACTGACCGGCGTCGTATCATCGCCAAAGCATGCAGGAATTTATCAAGCGCGAAATTCGCTACCAAGGCGCGGTGGTGCGGGATGGCCAGCTGTTGCTTATCCAACATACCCACCATGAGACCGGCCGCGCAGTCTGGGTGCTGCCCGGCGGCGGCATTGAGCACGGCGAAAGCGAAGGCGTGTGCGTGGCGCGCGAGCTTCTCGAAGAGACCGGGCTGCGCGTCGCGGTAGAACGGCTGATCGCGCACCAGACCTTGCCGCCCAATCCCTACTACACTGCGCGCAAGACGTTTCTGTGCCGTGTGTTGGATGGCGTGGCCGCGCCGGGCTTTGATCCAGAACCGTATGCCGCGGCGAACTACGGCATCACCGGCGTGCGCTGGATCGCGCTGTTTCAGCCGGACACATGGGACGAAGGCGTGGCGCACAGTCACTGGCTGTTGCCGCAGCTGCATGCAATCGCGCAGGCTGCACGCCACTTGGCCGAGTTCCGGTAAGCCAAAGACGCTTCCCAGGCGATGTCGAGATCAAGGCGCAGCTGACATTACTTGTGCGGCAACGGCGCGGTTACTGGCGCAAGTGATTGCGCTCCCAGACGCCAACGCACTGCGCGCGTTCTAGGCTGGAAAAGCGGGAACGCACCCGATTTGGGCGCGTTCGTGTTCAAAGTGCCGAAGGTGGGCAATCTCGACGTGATATGAGCCGCATAGATCCGTGCTTGTTGTGGTGGGTTATGGAGACTGTGCCGAGCGCATAATATGCGCAGGACCGCACAGTCCCGTGATCCAGCACGCCATGGGCAAGATCATCGGCCTGCCATATTGAATGGCTTGCACCACGAGTATCCGGCGGGCGGCTTGACGTGAGAAAGCCGCCGGACGGCGATAGGTCCAACAAGAAGGCCTTAGGCGCGAAACAGGACCCTTCTGACGCGACGCAACCATTGGAGCGCGCCGGCACAACACTGCACGCCCGTTCTGCGACAGGTTGGGAAAGCCTGGGACGCGGCGTTGGCCATAGACGCGCCAGAATGCCCTACGCTGCGCGATTGCGGCTTCTATACGAAATGGATCTATTTTGGCTACTATGCCGCGGCAATGGTTCCACCAATTTGCTTGATGAAGTTTTCGGTATCGGGCATAACTTCCACTGTCTCGATCTTGCCATCAACGAAATGAAAGAAGACAAAAACGCGATTTGTCCATGATTTCCCAGTAGGTGGAATGCCATGCATCTCGCCACTATGTAAACCGCGTGTCGCCGACTTTATCGCCACATTGTCACCTTCTGCCACGATTTCGGTGATATCTATGTGATGCGCGTTCATGCGGGCATATATCCCCGGAAGGGCAGTAGTCCAATCTTGGACTACTGCCGGTGTCGCGGTTTCGGCCAGCAAAGTTAA
>JANMNW010000650.1:0-16355 GCA_031368515.1 Chloroflexota bacterium | reverse complement strand
CGTTTGCTCAAAACGCCGCACGAGGATCGGCATATTTCCGCGTTGACAAACCTCACCTGATCGGTATAATCGGTATAATCCTATTCATTCGATAAATCTTAGTTTTAGATGATTGGGAGTGGCCATGAGGCCAAGTACCATGCGCAGACACGACTCCGACCTGCTGAACTTCATTTCTGAGAACGCACAGACGTTGCCGGACGGCAAGCTCCCCTCGCTTGAAGAACTGAGCGCGCGTTTGAAGATCAGCACCGGCAAGCTGCGCGAGCAGCTTGAAGTGGCGCGCTCGCTCGGCATCGTTGAAGTCCGCCCGCGCACTGGCATCCGGCTCACCGAATATGCCTTCGGCCCGGCGGTCAAATTCAGCCTGCTCTACGCCCTCTCCACAGATCACACGCTATTCGACTCATTTTCCGAGCTGCGCAACCACGTCGAATCAGCCTTCTTTCACGAAGCCATTGAGCGCCTGACCGCCGAAGACCATGCAGTGCTGCAGGCCCTGATGCAACAGGCCTGGGACAAACTGGAAGGCGATCCAATTCGCATTCCGCACGCCGAACACCGCGCCCTGCATCTGACGATCTTCAGCCGGCTCAACAACCCGTTTGTGCGTGGCATCCTCGAAGCGTATTGGGACGCCTACGAAGCCGAAGGCTTAAGCGTCTTCAGCGATCTCGAATATCTCAACGAAGTGTGGCGCTATCACGACGGCATCGTCAAAGCCATCATCCGCAAAGACGGCTCAGATGGTCATAAGCTGCTTGTGCAGCATAGCAAGCTGATTCAACGCATACCCAAATCCAAGGCGGCCAGATACAAAAATGGCGTGCGCGCAGCCTAGCCTGCCTGCCCGTGCTTCGCCGCCAACCAGGAGCTAAATGATTCAAGACGTAACCACCCCAAATCCCGACAATGCGGCTGAGACACAACGCGGCACCATCGTGAACGATTTCTCCATCACCGCCGCCACCAAAAATGGCTCAGGCAGCCAAACCGCCAACTTGGCGCTTCTGCGCGCGCTGTTCAAGATGGGCATCCCCGTCAGCGGCAAGAACCTGTTCCCTTCGAACATCCAAGGTCGCCCGACGTGGTACACCATCCGCATCAGCGGAGAGGGATTCACCGCGGGCCGCAGCGAAACGGAAATTGTGGTTGCGCTGAATCCTGAAACGGCGCTGGAAGATCACAGCAAAGTTGCCAGCGGCGGCGTGTTCATGATCGAAGAGTCGATCAAGATGCCGCTCGACCGGACCGACATCAGCTACTACGCGATCCCGGCCAAAAAGATCGCCGGAGAACTTGAAAAAGATCCCAAGCTCAAGACCTACTCGGCCAACATGGTCTATGTCGGCGTGCTAATGTGGCTGCTCGGCATCGAAGAGAAGGAAATGGAAGCGGCACTGATGTTCCATTTCAAAGGCAAGCAAAAGCCGGTCGATTCGAACATGAACGTGGTGCGCACATCGATAAAGTGGGCGCAGGAAAACCTCAAGAAGTCCGACCCGTTCAAGGTCGAGCGCATCGACAAGACCAACGGCTTGATCATGATCGACGGCAACACCGCCGGCGCGCTGGGCGCGATCTACGGCGGCGTAAGCTTTGTGGCCTGGTATCCGATCACGCCAGCCACCAGCCTGGCCGACGGCCTGACCGACTACCTGCCGCGCCTGCGCATTGACCCCGAGACCAAGACGCCGAGCTACGCCATCGTGCAGTCGGAAGACGAGCTCGCGGCGCTGGGCATGGTGCTCGGTGCCGGCTGGGCGGGCGCGCGCTCGATGACCAGCACCTCCGGTCCCGGCATCTCGTTGATGGCCGAATTCTCCGGCCTGGGCTACTTCGCCGAAATTCCGGCCGTGATCTGGGACGTGCAGCGCATGGGCCCGGCCACCGGCCTGCCCACACGCGTGTCGCAGGGTGACTTGATGAAGGCCTACTTCCTCGGCCACGGCGACACCAAGCATGTGGTGCTGCTGCCGGCGGATCCCTACGAATGCTTTGAAATGGGCTGGCGCGCGTTCGATTTGGCCGAGCGCCTGCAGACGCCAGTGTTTGTGCTGAGCGATCTCGACATCGGCATGAACCAATGGATGTGCAAGCCCTTCGACTACCCCACCGACAGCATGGACCGCGGCAAGGTGCTGACGGCCGAGCAAGTCAACGAAGCCAAGGGCTTCGCCCGTTACAAGGACGTCGACGGCGACGGCATCGGCTGGCGCACCCTGCCCGGCACCGATCACCCGCTCGCGGCGTACTTCACGCGCGGCTCCGGGCACAACGAGCGCGCGCAGCTGTCTGAGCGCAGTGAGGATTGGGAAGCCAACATGGACCGGCTCACCCGCAAGTTCGAAACCGCGCGCGCACTGGTGCCCGCGCCGGTCGTCGACAGCGTGGCTGGCGCCGACATCGGCATCATCGGCTTTGGCAGCACCACGCCCGCCGTCGATGAGGCGCGCGCCATTCTCGCCGCCAGGGGCGTCAAGACCAGCTTCCTGCGCTTGCGCGCGCTGCCATTGAATGGCGACGTAACCGCCTTTTTGGCCGCGCACAAACAGGTGTTTGTGGTCGAGATGAACACCGACTCGCAACTTGCATCGCTGCTGACGCTGCACGCGCCCGAGCATGCGACCAAGCTGCACCGGGCCAACAACAACAGCGGCCTGCCGGTGTCGGCAAACTGGATCGTCAAGAAGATCGAGGGCAAATAACATGAGCACACAATCAAACGGCGGCGAAGGCGTCAAGAAGGCGGCCCCTATTCCGCAGAACACACCGATGGCGTCGGTCAACAAGAAGCCGACAAACGTGATTGGCCTGGAAAGGCTTGATTACAAGGGCGGCGACAGCACGCTGTGCAACGGCTGCGGCCACGATTCGATCTCCGCGCAGATCATCACCGCCTGTTACGAGCTCGGCATCCGGCCGGAAGGAATGATCAAGTTCAGCGGTATCGGCTGCTCGTCAAAATCGCCGGCCTACTTTATGAGCCGCTCGTTCGGCTTCAATACGCTGCACGGCCGCATGCCCTCCGTGGCCCAGGGCGCGTTGCTGGCCAACCACACCCTGCAAGGCATGGGCGTCAGCGGCGACGGCGACACCGGCTCGATCGGCCTGGGTCAATACATGCACTTGATCCGGCGCAACTTGCGCATGGTCTACATCATCGAAAACAACGGCGTCTATGGCTTGACCAAGGGCCAGTTCAGCGCCACCAGCGACATGGGCCAGGAGCTGAAACACGCCGGCAAGAACGAATTGCCGCCGATCGACCTGTGCCGCGAGGCCATCATGGGCGGCTGCGGCTATGTCGCGCGCTCATTCGCCGGCGATCCAAAGCAGATGGTGCCGTTGCTTAAGGGGGCGCTGATGCATCGCGGCACAGCGGTGCTCGACATCATCAGCCCGTGCGTCACGTTCAACAACAAGGACGACAGCACCAAGAGCTACGCCTGGGGCCGCGAGCATGACGAGCGCCTGCACGACATCCAGTTCGTGCCCATCGCCGAAGAAATTCAGGTCGAATACAAGGCCGGCGAGGTCAAGGAAGTCGAAATGCACGACGGCTCGAAGATCGTGCTGCGCAAAGTCGACGACATGTTCCATGACCCGACCGACAAGCATGCGGCCATTCGCCTGCTGACCGAGGCGAATGACCAGCAGGAATTCGTCACCGGTTTGTTGTATCTTGACCCCAACCGTGAGAACCTGGCCGAGATCAACGATCTGGGCGCCACCCCGCTGGCGCGACTGCAGCAGGACAAGCTGCGACCCAGCGCGGCCAGCCTGCAGAAGCTCGTTGCGAGCATGTTCTAGCGCTGGCTCTTTCAACGATCAACAAGGCCGTTCGTGTCGACGCGAACGGTCTTGTGCGTTTTTCTGCATCAGCGCCGTCGCCGAAAACTACTGCGTGCAGGATATTCTGTTCTGTGCCGTGGGCATGGCCCCACAGCGTGGGCGCTACTATGTGGTGGTGTTCACCAACAAGACCGCAGTGCCGGGGAGCGAGCCGTATCAGCTAGCAGCAGCGCAATAACGGACTCTTCTATAATCCGTCCCGCAATGCCCCTTGACCCCAACACACTTTCCATCGACGAGCAAGTTGCGCTGCTAATGCAGGGCACCGACTTCGGCGACGACAACCTGGCCAAAAACATGGCGCGCGAGCTGCGCGCGCGGCTGGAATCCAGCAAGACGACCGGCAAACCGCTCAAGATCTACTGCGGCTATGATCCGCGCACCTCGGACTTGCATTTGGGCCATACCATCACCATGAACAAGCTGCGCCAGTTTCAAGAGCTGGGGCATGAAGTTACGTTTTTGATCGGCAACTACACCAGCTTGCTGGGCGATCCGTCCGACAAAAACAAAGCGCGCGAGCTGCTCACCGCCGAAGACGTGGCGCGCAACGCGCAAACCTATTCGCAGCAGGCGTTCAAGATTCTCGATCCACAGAGAACGCGCGTGCGCTACAACGCCGAATGGCTGAGCGAGCTGTCGTTTCTCGATGTGATCAAGATCGCGCAAAACTTCACCGTGCAGCAGTTCATGACGCGCGAAAACTTCGCGCTGCGCCTTGAAAAAGGCGAGCCGATTTTCCTGCACGAAACCTTCTACGCGCTCATGCAGGGCTACGACGCGGTAGCGCAGGAAACCGATGTGCAGGTCGGCGGCAGCGATCAGCTGTTCAACATCCTGACGGCCGGTCGCAAGCTGCAGGAGGCCAACGGCCAGCGTCCGCAGATCGGCATCTTCGTGAAAATCCTGCCCGGCACCGACGGCGTGGTGAAAATGTCCAAATCGCTGGGCAATCACATTCCGATCCTGGCCACGCCCGAAGACATGTATGGCAAAGTGATGAGTGTGCCCGATGCCGCGCTCGTCATCTACTTCGAGCTTGCCACGCGCTACACGCCGGCGCAAATCGACGCGGTTAAGAAAAAATTGTCCAGCGGCGTCAACCCCCGCGATGTGAAAATGGAGCTGGCGCGCGAGATCGTGTCGATCTTCCATGGCCAAGCCGGCGCACAGGCGGGCGAGCAGCATTTTGTCAATTTGTTCCAGAAAGGCGATGTGCCCGATGAGATGCCCGATGTCGCGCTCGGCGCGGCGCGCAACATTGTCGACGTGATCGTGGCGGCGGGCCTTGCAAAAAGCAAAGGCGACGCCAAACGGCTGATCGAAGGCGGCGGCGTCAGCATCGATGGCGCCAAAATCGCCGACTGGAAAGCCGACGCACAGCCGGGCGTGCTGCGCGTGGGCAAGCGCAATTTTGCGCGCCTGAACGGGTGACGCCGCCGGTGGCAATAAGCGCCAGCAAAGTTACACTTGGCGCAGATGACCACAAGCCTTGACACACATCCCGCGTTCGAAGGGCTGATCGGCGCGGCGCATGCCGACATCACGCCACCTGCCGGAATCTTCAACCGCAACTGGGGCGCGGCGACAAGCGATGCTTCGACCGGCATCCATCGCCCGCTGACTGCGACGGTGCTGGTGCTGCGCACCGATTCCGCAACGCAGCCGTTGGTGCTGCTGTCGCTTGATCTGGGCTGGTGGCGCACGCTGGAGGACGAGTGGATGCTGCGCGGCGCGATTGTCGCGGCGCTGGGCGTCGATGTCTCGCGCGTGGTCGTCAACCTCACCCACACCCACGCCGGGCCGGGCATCTGCGCCGAAGACGCGGACAAACCGGGCGGCCATCTGATCCCCGGCTATTTGGCGCACTTGCGCGAAACGTGCGTGCGCATTGCGCTGCAAGCGGTCGCCGACGCTGCGCCCGGCCGGCTGGAGTGGGCATACGGCCTCTGCGATCTGGCGCGCAACCGCGATCTGCCCGACCCGGCAGCCGAGCGAATTGTGTGCGGTTTCAATCCAGATGCGCCTGCCGACGATACGTTGCTCATCGGCCGCGCAACTGCCGCCAGCGGGACGCTGATCGCCACACTGGTCAACTATGCCTGCCACCCGGTCACGCTGGCCTGGCAAAACTCGCTGATCTCGCCCGATTTTGTCGGCGCAATGCGCGAACTGGTCGAAACCACAACAGGCGCGCCAGTCCTGTTTCTGCAAGGCGCATCGGGCGAATTGGCGCCGCGCCAGCATTACAGTGGCGACACCGCCATCACCGACGCCAATGGGCGCGTGCTGGGCCATGCGGCGTTGAGCGTGCTGGCGAACATGCTGCCGCCCGGCCAGGCGCTGGCGTATGACGGCGTTGTCGAATCCGGCGCGCCGCTGGCGACCTGGCGCCGGGAAGCGGCCGGCGCAAGCGCCGCCCTGTCAGCCGAAGTCGTGCCGGTCACGCTCGCGCTAAAGCCGCTGCCGGCCATCGCGGACGTGCAAGCACAGCTGGCTGCTGCCAACGACAATTTCCAGCGCGAGCGGCTGAGGCGCAAGTTACGGCTGTTGCAAGCGGTTGGTGATGGTCCGACCCACACATCTCAGGTTTGGATCTGGCGCATCGGTCCGGCGATGCTTGTGGCGCAGCCCAATGAGGCCTATTCGGATTTTCAAATCGCATTGCGCGCGGCATTTCCCGGCGCGGCCATCGCCGTGCTGAACATTTCGAACGGCGGCTACGCCTATCTCACACCGCGCGCGATGTATTCGCGCGATCAATATCAGGTCTGGCAATCGCCCTACGCCGAAGGCTGCCTTGAAACGACGATCGAGACAGTGCTTGCCGCAATGCGGCGCTAGGTCATGTCAATCTGCGGCGCATACGCATGGCACTCAGTGAGTAAACCATGCGGGTGATGGAGAACAGCATGACAGCCGTGAGCGCGATGCAAGCCGGCAGGAAATGCCCCAACAGCGGGCCCACCCACGCGGCCAACGGCATCGCAACGCCGGTGAGCAGCGGCGCAAGCAGCGCCGATCCCAGAAGCATCAGGCCCAGCAGACCGGCTGCGCGCCAAAATCCGTTGACCCGCGCGCCTGCAGCCAGCATCGTCGCCATGCGCGCGCCGCCCAGATAGCGCGACAGCATGGCTGGCACGTAACCGCGCTCGAACAGTGCGGCGGCGCGCGCGACAGACGCTTCGCCCGCCAGCCAGCGCCAAGGCGACCGTTGGGCCTGGTCCAGCCCATTGCGTGTGACACGGCGCGCCACTGCGCGCAGCAGCAATTCACCCAAGAACACACCGATGGCGCAGGCGATCAGCGTGCCCGGCGCGTCGACGCGGCCTTCAACGATCATCACCGCGGCAAATGCCGCACCCAGCTCCGGGCTAAGCGCCGCAGCCAGCACCAGCAGCACGTAAAACGAGAAAGTGGCGATGCCAATGATTTTGGCCATCGCCACAGGCTTGGCGGCTTCGGCCACGCGTTCGGGAGCGGCGCGGGCGCGGGTGGCCGCCTTTCGGTCGTCCACCCGCTGAAAGAAATCCAGAAGCGGCGGCGCCAGCAGCTCGGGCTCGCCAAACACCATGCCATGGCCGCTATTTAGCATGGTCATCTCGCTTTGCGGCACGATGCGATGGTGTTCATAGGCCGCTTCTGGCGGCACCTGGCCATCTTCTTTGCCATGCAGCACCAGCATGGGCTTTTCGAAACGGTTCATAAATTCGCGCAGCGGCCGCTGATCGCTCTCGAAAAAATTTCGCGAGAACTCGACGCCCGGAAGCCGGTCGAACGCGCCAAAATGCGGTGTCAGGTTTTCAAGCCACCAAAAGAAACCCAGCTGCACGCCGTGCACCAAGTGATTCAGATGGTAATCGCCCATCAGCTCGAACTCCTGGGTCGCCAGCGACGAGAGCAGCGTGATTGACGCCACATGCTCAGGCGAGATTTCATACACATTGAACGCCGGGCCGCCGCCCATGCTGTAGCCGACATAGTGCGCCTGTGCGATGCCCAGTTTTGCCTGCAGCGCAATCAGATAGCGCGAATGCGCGCGAAATGAGTAGTCCGCGATCGTGTGCGTGCTGTGCTCGAAACCGGGCATGTCAGGCGCGATCACGCGATACGGGCGCGCGGGCGGCGTGGGCGGGCACACAATGGGTCTTTCGATAAAACCACCGCCCACGGTGCCGGGCGGTGGGCACAAGCCCGAGAGCAGCGGCGCCAAGCCGACGAAGTTGTCGGCGCTTCCCGGGCTGCCGTGCAAGAGAATAACGACCGGCGCATCGGGCTGCCCGGGCGGCGTGTAATCCAAATAGGCCAGCGTGATCTGGCGGCCGGTGGGCGCATCGCCGGAAAATTCAGGCAATTGCAGACTGCGTTCGGCAAAACGAGGCGCCTCAGGCGCGGGCGGGCGCAGCAGGCGAACGACGGTTGACGCCAGCAGCGCAAGCGTGTAGAGGGCGATCAGCCAGCGTCCCCATCGAATGGCGCTCAGGCGTTTGCGAAAAGTGGCGGCCCGTGACATGCGGTTAGGGTATCGGGTGCGGCTTATTTCCGGCCCAGGAAATTGTGAACGGAGAACGTTACAGGCTTTCCAGCCGTTCCACAAACCCTTCCAGAACCTTGAATGCGCGATCCATCGGCTCCTGCGTGGACATGTCGATGCCTGCCAGCTTCAGCGCATCCAGCGGATACAGCGACGAGCCGCTGGACAAAAAGTCCAGATAGCGTTTGGCGGCGGCGCCGCTCTTGTCTTCCAGCACGCTGGCGGCCAGCGCATTGGCCGCGGCAATGCCGGAGGCATATTGATACACATAGAAGTCGGAGTAGAAGTGCGAATACTGCGACCACGAGATTCCCTCGCGCGCGCGGTCGATCTTCCAGGCAAAGCCGTAGCCTTTGGCGAACAACTCCGCCAGCACGTCGTTCATGGCGTCGGCAGTGAGCGATTCGCCCTGTTCCACCTGGGTATGCATCCACAGCTCAAACTGCGACATGATGGGCATCACAAAGAAGTAGCGGTGAAAGTTGTACATCGCCTCTTCTATGATGCCGATCTGGAAGCGCTTGTCGCGGCGGGCGGGCTCGGTGTTCAGCAGATGCGCGCGGACCAGGGCCTGGTTGAAGTTGGACGCCACTTCGGCCACAAACAGCGAATAGTCGGAATACACGAACGGCTGATGCTTGCACGAGAGCAGCGTGTGCATCGAATGGCCGACTTCATGGGCCAGCGTGCTCACGCCCTGCAATCCGTCATCGTGATAGCTCATCAGGATATAAGGGCGCGTGCCGTAGCCGCCGGCCGAATAGGCGCCGCCGCGCTTGCCGATGTTTGGCTGCCAATCGACCCAGCGCTCATTGACGACACCTTGGCGCACGGCCTCGGCATAGTCGTCGCCAAGCGGGCGCAAGCCCTCGACAAGCCACTCGCACGCCTGCGGCCAGGGCACCTTCACCGGCGCCGCCAGCGGCGCAAACACATCGCAGCCTTCCATCTTCTTGAGGCGCAACAGCCTGCGTTTGGCTTCCCAAAAACGATGCCAGACGCTTTGATTGCGATTGCATGCTTCGATGACGTTGTGATACACCGCGTTGGGAATGGCGTTGGGTTTCAGACCGAAGGTGAGCGAGTCGGGATAGGCGCGCACGCGCGCCTGAAACACCGTGTTCTTGACCTTGGCGGCCATGATCTCGGTGAACGTGTTCTTCATCGAGAGAAACGCGTCGTTGTAACTCACCCAGGCGTTTTTGCGCAGCACCCGATCGGTGCTGGATTGAGTCGATCCAAAGTTGCCGCGTCCAAGCGGCACGGCTTTGTCTTTGCCGTCGCGCGCGGGCGCGAATTTAAGATCGGCGTCGGCCAGCATGCCATAGGCACGGTCTGGCGCATTCATCGCCTCTCGGCACAGCGCCATCACCTGCTCCACTTCGCCGCTGCGCACATGCGGGCGCAAGCGCTGCACATTGTCAAAAAAATGCGCGTAACGCGCCAGCGCCTTGTTTGTGCCAAGCATGCGCTTCAAGGCGGCGGGTTTGATCGCGAGCAATTCCGGCTGAAAGAAGGCAATGGCCTGCGAAAATCGCGCATACAGCCCGCTCGCCCGTCCGGCCATGGCCGAAAAAGCCTGATTGGTGGTGTCAGCATCGCTGTGCAGCGAGGCGTATGTGTAGATGTTATGCACGCGCGGCGCGACTGTCTCATAGAGTCGCATGAACGCAAGCAGGCTGGCTGGGGAAGCGCCAAGCTTGCCCGCAAAGGCTTGTAACTTTGGCAACGCGGCATCGATCCGCTTGAATTCCGCTTCCCACTCGGCGTCAGAACTGAAGAGCGCTTCCAGAGCCCAAGTGTGATGTTTCGGAACGTCAGCCCGCTTGGGCAATGCGTGTGCCATGTGTGAAACTCCCGCGCAGAAGGTGCGGAAGCATAGCATGCGCTCTACGGGGCAGGAACCCGATTCCCTTCGGGAATCGGGTTCCTGCCCCGTACAATCTGCTTTGCTCCTCATGACGCCGATCCCGCCGCTCCCCTTGCCCGACGATGTTCGCACACTCGCGCGCGTGATGAAAAATCCCAGCGCTTTTTTGCTTGATTTGAGTTGCATGACAGGCGACATTGGCGTGCTCAAGGCCGGGCCTGTGCAAATCGTGTGCGTCAACCGGCCGGATCTGGTGCACGAAGCACTGGTCGAAAAAGCCCGCGCATTTCGCAAGATGCCGGCGGTCAAGACGCTCAAGGCCTTCACCGGCGACGGCCTGCTGGTCAACGACGGCGCCATTTGGGCCAAACACCGCAAGCTCGCGGCGCCGGCTTTCCATCATCAGCGCATTGCCGGGTATCAACGCATCGTGGCGGAAAGCGTGGACGAGGCCATCGCCAGCTGGCGCGATGGACAGCAGCTCGATATCGAACGCACCTTCAAAGACCTGACGCTGCGCATCATCGGCCGGGCGCTGTTTAGCGCCGAGCTCGACGATATCGCGCCCGGGCTCGGCCATGACATCGATATCGCGCTCGACTACGTCAACCGCCTGTCGATCTTTGGCTTGTTCCCGATGGGCAGCCACCTCGTCCCGAATTCGCGCTCGGGCAAGGCGGCCATCAGCCGAATTGATGCGGCCATCCGGCGGCTGATCGCGCAACGCCGCGCAGCGATCGGCGATTGTCCCGACGACCTGCTGGCGATGTTCATCGACACGCGAACCAACGACGGCGAAGCGTTGAGCGACGGCGAAGTGCGCGACGAGGCGATCACGCTGTTTGTGGCGGGCCATGAAACTGTGGCGACTGTGCTGACCTGGCTGGTCTATCTCGTGGCACGCGACGACACCGTGCGCGTCCGGCTTGAGGTGGAAGCCCGCCGTGAGCTGTCGGACACCGCGCCGTTGCTTGACGCCTTGCCCCGTTTGCCCTATGCCCTGCAAGTGTTCAAAGAGGCGATGCGCCTGTATCCGAGCGGCTTCACAATCGGCCGTCAGGCCGCCGAAGCTGTGCAGCTGGGCGGCTTCGACGTGCCGCAGGGCGCATGGGTGATGGTGTCGCCCTACAGCGTGCAGCGCAATGCGGCGATCTTCCCCGACCCGGCGCGCTTCGATCCCGATCGATTTTTGGGCGAGGCCGAGCGCGCGCTGCCAAAAGGCGCCTACCTGCCCTTCGGCTTGGGCGCGCGTGCCTGCATCGGCGCGCAGTTTGCCCTCATGGAGGGCCACACGGTGGTGGCCGCGCTGGCGCGGCAAATCCGGCTGATCGATGAAACGGCAGGCACGGCCGGCATCCGGCCGATGATCGCGCTCAGCCCGGACCGGACGATTGTGATGCGAGTAGCGCGCTAAGCACCGCCTTGCGCACGATCTCGGCCTCGTCATCGGTCAAAAGCCACGGGTTGAGATAGATGCCATCGGGTGTTGCCGTGACAGAGATCGAACGCTCGCCCTCCAGCAGCTGCTGCGCCAACGCTTCGCCGTTCAGGCCGGTCTTTTCAGTGTCCAGGATCAAGCGCAGGCGCGGCAGCGGTTGCGCCGCCTCGTTTGGAAACACACGCTCGCCACGCACTCCGGGGACGCCGTCAAAAGACGCTCGCCATTCGGCTACAACGCGCTCGTCACGATCGCGCTTGGCTTCATGGTCCAGCCCGATATAGCGCTTCACCGCGGCGAGCAGCCCGACCATGTTTTCTTTGCTGACCTTCATCGCGCGCGCAAAACCGGCGTTGGGGCTGCCGATCCCGCGCATCGCCTCGACGATCCAACGCTCTCCCACAATCAGCCCGGTGCCCTGCGGTCCGTGCAGGTCTTTGCCGCCGGAGAAAATCGCCGCTGTCGCGCCCATGTGGGTGAAGCGCCACAAGTTGTCGACCGGCGGCACCTGCGCCGCGCCATCAACCAACACGGGCACGCCGCGCGCCTTGCAGATGGCGATGACTTGCTCAAGCGAAAAATCGCCGTGGCCGGTCATGCCGCCCTGAAACCACATAAACGCCGCGGTGTTGGGATTGATCGCGCGCTCAAGATCGGCTGGATCGGTGTGCGACTCGCCGCCGATTTCAACCAGAGTGGCGCCAGTCATGCGCACCGAGTTGTCGTAGCCGTTGCGATGCGACTTGAATACGATCACTTCGTTCTTCATGCCGGTGGCGGTGGGCAGCCGCAGCGCTTTCTCGCGGTCGCCGCCGGTCATGCACGCGGCCGTGGTCAAAGCCAGCCCGGCGGCGGCGCCTGTGGCCACATACGCCGCCTGGTTGCCCGTCAGCTCAGCCAGCTTGTCGCCGACTTTTTGCTGCAATTCGTCGAGATTAACAAAGTAGCGCGAGGCCTCTTCCATCGCCTCGCGCACTTCGGCTGGCATCAGCGAGCCGCCCAACTTGGTCAGCGTGGCGTTGGCGTTAATGATCGGTCGGATGTTCAGGTCTTTGTAGAGGGACATAGGTTCGTTGGTAACGTCATGACGACGAATGTGTGCGCCATTATTTCCACTCGGGCATGCGGAAATACGCTTCAGGCGCCTGCGACCATTCGGGCACCGACAAACCGCCGCCGTCGAAGACGATATTTCCGGCACGCACGGTCATCTGGCACTCGATCTTTTTGTCGCTGGTGAGCTTGGCTCGGCCGCAGTCGGTGTATCCAAAATGGCCGCTGCGCACATCCAGCACGGCGATGTCCGCGCACGCGCCCGGCGTCAGGTGGCCCAGCTCGGGATGACCGATCTCGTTGGCTGGCGTAACCGTGGAGCGGTAGATCACTTCCTGCAGCGGCATGCCCATGGCCAGCACCTTGCTCATGGTCGTTTGCATGTCAAGCACCACGCCGTGAATGTTGCCGGTATGCAGATCGGTGCTGATCGAATCCGGCCCAAAGCCGCCGTTCATGGCCGGCACCGCGTTGCGATACCAGAAGCTTCCGGCGCCGTGCCCAAGATCGAATATCACGCCGCACTTGCGCGCTTCGAACAACGCCGGGTTAATCGCACCACCCGGCATCACAATCGGAAATTGTTGCGCGTAGACGTGCGTATGAATGTCGCCCGGCCGCGCCTTCTTCAAGATTAACTCTTCATAGGTGCGGCCTGGCCGTGGCCAGAAGTCATACATCACTGGCTTCTTGCATAGCTCGGCCGCTTTGATCGACTGATCGACGGCCGCCCAGGGCGTGTGCACATCGTCCCACGGCAGCTGCGTCCAGTAATGCGCGGTTTTCACGCCCACACACACGTCGGGAAACGCCAGCACAGTGGATGCGCACAGCTCGGCGTCAAATGTGGCAGGGTTTTGTTCAAAGTCGCCCAGCATGCCCTGGTCGACGATGTTGATGTAGGCGAAGATGCGCGTCTTTTGGCGGTCGATCACCGTGGTTTTGAAATGACGGAAATGCCGTCCGCCGGCAGTGCCCGTATCGACAAAAGTCGTCACACCGGAGCGAAACGAGTGTGCATCGGCCACCACGCTCAAGCCTTCCGGGCTGCCTTCAGGCGCGCGGGTGTGATACACGTGCACGTGAATGTCGATCAGCCCCGGCGTGATGACGAGCCCGCTCACATCGACCACGCGCGCCGCGTCGGCGGGATTCAAATCGGGCGCGACCGCGGCGATTTTGCCTTCGGCAACAGCCACATCGGCATTGCCATCGATGTTGTTTTTCGGATCGATCACCCGGCCGCCTTTGAGCAGCAGGTCATAGGGGATGCTGGTTTGTGCAGACACGCCCGGGAGTATAGGCATGAAAGCCGTAACGCAAGTGGCCCGTTCTTCATGCAAGGAAGGGGCCACTTTTCCGGATTGTGCCAGGCAGTCCGAGCATCAGCCTTTAGAGCAGCCAGCGCGGCAAAAGTAGCGTTCAAACTGATGGATGTCATTTGCACATATCCAGATGCTTGCAAAACTTTATAAAAAAATCAGACACCCTGCCGGAAAATGACATTGGCCGCTTCAGATCGATGCAGCATCAAGCTCGGATGAGGCGCAGTATCTCGCGCCAGATGATCCAGCCATCCACCGATGGAAGCGGCATCAATCCGCCAATGCCGAAAACCAAATTGGTTGAGAGCATGCTGGCCAGCAGATCTGCGCCCAAGCCGGGCGTGGTGTCCAGAGCCACAATAGCGCACAGTCCGGCTGCAACCAGATTCATAACAGGCCCGCCTGCAGCACGCGCCAAATGCACACGCGCCGGCACCACGCTCTGATCGCCGTGATACACGTTCACATCGCGAGTGGCGGTAATCAGCAACGCATCCATCGCACTGCGGGCCAATTTGCCGCTGACAATATGCCCTGCCGCATGCAACAAAGTGCTGACTTCCACAGCAATGACAAACAACAATGCCCGATAGAGCCGCTCGCTGAGGCTGGGCGCCGGATTGAGCAGCCCGAGCACAAGATGCAAACCAAAAAAGACGATGGGACTCAGCCAGGCAACAGGCGTAGCCAGAAGCTGCACTCCCCACAATCGGCCGATCTGGATGCGGCGCACCGCGTCCAGATTCTCAAGAATGCCATATTGCAGATACGCATGCATGTCAGCACAACGCCTTGCGCCAACTTCCGTTAGCCAGCACCAGTCCCAGGCCTCCGATCACTCCAAACACGATCAGACCCACCCACAACACCGGCGAACTCCAGTTCACCTGATTTGAGTAGCGCAGCATCTGCAGCAACAGGACCGGCAGCGGCAGGATAAGCATAGGCGTCCCCAAGCGCACGCGGGTGCGATCACCTTCGTTCGCCATTGAAATCATCAGGGCGCCCACGGCCAGCAGCCAAGCACACATCGAGCGCGCAGTGAGTGGCGTCAATGGCCACGGGAAGTTCGGAATCAGTATGCCCGGCACGATGAAGACCAGGAGCGCGAAAGCCAAGAGCGCACCGCCGCTAACGATCAACGCGCGCTGCAGCCAACCAGGTAGCGGGTCATTTGACGGTTCCGATGTGTGTGCCGCGCGTCTCTGGTGCCAGATGTAGGCGCTGATGAAGATCGGCGGGGGCAGTAGATAGCTGGCGAACCAAAGATAGAACGGAAGCGTCCCAATTGAAAACTTGTCCCAATGCAAAAACGTCGCCGCAAGTTGTGCCGAGCTAAACAACGCGCTGGGCAACACCATGACTCGGATCATGTCCCAACGTTTGGCAAACAGAGACAGCAAAAACAAAGGGGCTGAGCTGATGTAAAAAGCGCCTAGAACAGCGGCCATCACCACAGCTGCGATCGGCCACGCGAAATTGGTCTTGGTATCGCCGGGCGAGAGTGCAATTGACAACACCGCCCCCACGCCGAACAACACTTCCACGGCTAACCATGCGCGCAGCGGCCAGGCAATTTGCAATTTAGATGACGTCATGGCGGCGTTTGGCCTCCACGTCGAGCGCGATAGAGATCCAGCCCGGCGGCGCCAATCCCCAGCACACCCAACAACAGATGAAATGGATGATCAAATGACTGTAAGCTCATAAAGGCGGGTTGACCCATGGCCATGCCCGACCACGCCAGCATGGTGTAGAAAGATCCGAAACCGGCAGCAAACCAGAATGTGTTGCGCCCGCCTGCGCGCCTCAGCGCGAACAATGCCAGCACACCCGTGGCGATATGCAATGTGGAATGCGCCGGAATCATTTGCGTGGTGGCCAGCAATGCCGGAAAGGACCGATCCAGCGCAGGAACCAGGCGGAACGCCAGTGTGCTGATGCCTTGAATAAGCAGGAAAATACCAGCAACCGCGGTATATAGCGCCGAAAACTTGCTCATGCGGGCGATTTTCCAAACCGAAGGCTGCGCGCCGAGAGCGTGCCCAGCATCGCTGTCGCCGCCGCAAACCCGCCAAACCACAGCACTGCCGCAGGTCCCACTGCGACAAACAGCTCCCGATGGATGATCGATGCAAGCAACACGCCGGCCACAAACACCAATGTGGCGATCACAGCCACGCGAATTTCCGACCAAGTCTGTTGGCGGCCAAGCATGATGCTGCTCAGCCCATATGAGAGAAACGGAGCTGAATACAGTTGCGCCAGCAGCGGCGTGAT
>JANMNW010000644.1:0-5206 GCA_031368515.1 Chloroflexota bacterium | reverse complement strand
TTTCTCCTGGGCTCGTAGTCGGGCATCGACCTGAGCCTGAGCCTGTGCGTCGGCCAAGGCCTTGGCCTCCGCCTGCGCTTTAGCCTGGGCTTGTGCCTCGGCCCTGGCTTGCGCCTCGGGCAGAGCACGGGTGTGCGCGAGCGCCTCAGCCTGGGCGTCGGCAAGCGCCTGAGCCGGAGAGGGAGGATCAGACGGAGCAAGAGCATGCGCCGCAGAATGCCCGCCTGAGCGTCGATGGTCGGCAGCGCACTGACCTTGTCGAACAGCAGCTTGAACTCATCCATGGGGTAGACCAGCAGGCAGCGCTCAAAGCTGGCGGTGATAACAAGCCCCTCGGCCAGACGCAGCCGATGCTTGGCCGGCAGTGCCAGCCGGCCTTTGTCATCCACGGTGTGTGCGTTGCGACCTAAAAACATGTCTGACTGGGGATGGTTCGGATAATGCCTCACCACTTTCCCCCACTTCTCCCCACAAGTCCCCAGATCATACTGATTTCTGGGAATATCGCAACTGGTTTGACCTGCGATTGGGATATGAATCGCAGAAAATGGAAAAAAGGATGTAGACGACTGACAGCCTAAGGCGGAGGCGTGGTGGGCGGTGGGCGGTGGAACAGTGAGGCGGTGGGACGGTGTGGTGGTGTGGTGGTGTGGCGGATGGGCCGGTGAGGCGGTATGGCGGTGTGCGGTGTACCGCCTCACCGCTCCCGGCTCACCGCTCCCGGCTCACCGCTCCCCGGCCTACCGCATTGCGGTCATTGCCGCGCTCATGTCCCAAAGACGTTCGGCAGAAGTTGCGTCCTGGGCGGCGGGCGATGGCGTGACTGGTTTGCACTTGTCGAAATAGCGGCCGTGCACGCCTTCTACCTCCGGCGAGGACGCCAGATAAATGTTGGTGCGCGCGCCGTCTTCCTCGCTAATGCTAAATATCCCGGACAGCGCGCGCATGATCTTCCACATTGGGCCGTCGTTGTTGCCGCCAAATTGCGTGCGCACGCTGCCAGGATGCAGGGCATTGGACGCCAGCCCGGTGCGCCGCGCCAGCTCGCTGCTAAACAGAATGTTGGCCAGTTTTGACTGGCCGTAGGCGGTCCAACTGGAGTATTTGCGCGCGCCCTGCACATCGTCCCAATCAATGCCTTTGCGCGCGATCATGTGCGCGGCGGACGACACGTTGACCACGCGCGCGGCAGGCGCAGCCTTCAGCAGCGGCAGCAGCTCTTGCGTGAGCAGAAAATAGGCCAGGTGATTGAGCGCCCACGTGGCTTCGATGCCGTCGCGCGTCAGTTCGCGTTTGTCATAGATCGCGCCGGCGTTATTGAGCAGCACATCGACGCGCGGCAGCGACCGGGTCAGCTCTGCTGCGGCTGCGCGGACTTCACCTTGAATCGAGAGATCGGCGCGCACGCTGCGCAGCTGCGCGGCTGGATGCGCGCGCCGGATGTCGGCTTCAGTCTGCGAGAGTTTCTGCGGATTGCGGCCAATCAAACACACCTGCGCGCCCAGCCCGGCCAGCGCCGTCGCTGTGATGCGGCCAATGCCGGCGGTCGCGCCGGTTACGACAACGACTTTGTCGTTCATGGGTAATCGTGATGCTTTACGGCGGCAAAATCGCCAAAGGGCCAGTACAAAAGCAACGCTCGTCCGGCGATCCGTGATCCATCCACCGGGCCAAAGAAGCGCGAATCCTGGCTAAACGTGCGGTTGTCGCCCATGATGAAATACTGATTTTCCGTCAACGTCCACTTGGAGATGCCATTTTTGGGACCGGAGTCGGCGCCGCTGTTCAAATACGGCTCGTCCAGCGCTTTGCCGTTGACCAACACCCGGTTGTCCAGCAACTCGATCGTGTCGCCGGGGCGGCCGATCAAACGCTTGATCAACTCAATCTCATCCTGCACCGGCGAGCGCACGATGACGATGTCGCCGCGCTCCAGCCAGCCCATGCGTGGAGACACGCGATCGACCAGCAAACGCTGCGTTTCATGGTAATTGGGCTCCATGCTCTGGCCAATGATCGAGTAGTTGCCAATCGTCATGCGCGCCAGCGTAAAGATGACCGCAAACAGCGCCACGGTTTCCACGATCTCGCGAAGAATGGCTTTGCCGGTCTCGCCGCCGTCATGGCCGGCGCTACCAGTCAGGTCCGTGATTGGGGTTGAGTTTGCGTTGAACATGGTTGATTGGCAGGAATGTTGAAAAAAACCGGGTGGCGGTTTATCGCCACCCGGGAGTCGCGCATCGGTTAACCGAGCCAGCCGCGCGCAACGATGTTCTGATAGCTTGCGCAAGCGGATTCAACTTCGCCTTTCGGGCATTGATCCTGTTCCACAATATACCAGTCCACCCCTGCCGCATCGCCTTCCTTAAGGATGGGTGTGTAGTCGATGATGCCTGCGCCGACGATCTCAAACGTGCGCGACTCATCGGCCGTCATGTCTTTGATGTGCATGAGCGGCACGCGGCCGGCATAGCGCTTGATGTAGGCCAGCGGGTCTTCCCCGCCCTTCTTGACCCAGTAGGCGTCCATCTCCCATTTCACCAGTGCCGGGTCGACCGCATCAAAGAAGGCGTCCAGCAGGTATTTCGAGCCGATCTTGTTTTCAAACTCGAAAGCGTGGTTGTGATAGAAGAACGTGATGTCGTGCTTGCTGGCTTCGAGGCCGGCGCGCTCCATCAGCTTGCCGGCGCGCAACGCCCCATCCCCCGTGCGATAGTCGTCGCCCATCCAGGCCACGCCCAGATACTTGGCGCCCAGCGTGGCGTAATCCGCCAGCAGTCGGTCGAAATCTTTGCTGACCGCGTCAACTGCGCAATGCCCGCCAATAACCTTCAGGCCCAGGTCATCGAGCACCTTGCGCAACTGCGCGGCTGTCATCCCGCCCGTGTTGCCGGCGAGTTCGACACCGGCGTAGCCGCAGGACGCAACCTGTTTGAGCGTGCCAAGAAAATCGTTTTTGAGCGCTTCGCGCACTGTGTAGAGTTGAAGACCTAGCTTTCTCATGATGTTCCTCCCGGCGGCGTGCGATCCGGAACAGGACGTGCCGCGCGGGGTCTATGGGCGCTATTGTCGCGCATGGCCGGCGGCCGAGTCAACGGCGTGCGCGTTTGGCGGATCTCAGGGGCGCCCAACGCACAATTCTCTTGCGACGGTCTGACAGAGTGTCAGCCCACCAGCTCTAGGTAGCGCTTCATATTGAGGCGGGCGGCGCTCAGCACGCCCAGCACGCGCTCGCGCGGCACCCGCAGTTTCGCCGCGATGTCGTCAACGGATAATTCGCCGACCAGCCGCATCAGCACAATGTGGCGCTGCGGCTCGGGAAGCTTGCTGACGGCAAACAGCAATTTGTCGCGCAAAGTGAACTCCGGATCGGGCAGGATGAGCGTGGGTGGCTGCGGCGAGGCGAACAGCGCGGGATGCATGCGCTGCAAAGTTGCAATAAGGGCCAGATGAGGTGCAATGTTGAGCTGCTGTGTCACGCGCGGGATTGTATGAAACAGGCCGTGTCGCTACATCGGCAATCCTGCCGGGCGCGGCCCTTATAATCGCTGGAACTTTTTGGAGCCAAAAGATGGAGGCCCGAATTCAGGCATTGCCCCTGTTCCCGCTCAACGTTGTGCTTTTTCCGGGCCAAACGCTGCCGCTGCACATTTTCGAGCCGCGCTATCGGATCATGATTCGCGAATGCATGGAGAAAAATGAGCCGTTTGGCGTGGTGCTGGCATACGAGCCGGACACGCCGCTCGAAATCGGCACAACCGCGCGCGTCACCGAATCCAAGCGGCTGCCCAAAGGCCTGATGGACATCACCACTGTGGGCGAAGAGCGCTTCAAAATCCTCAGCCTGCGCGAAAGCGAGCATGGCTATTTGATCGGCGATGTGGAGCTGATGCCCTTTAGCGGCGACGCCGAGCGCGGGCTGGTCAACGAAACGGCCCGCCATCTGCGGCGCTATCTCAAGTTGATGTCTCAGATCAGCGGCGTGCGCTTTCGCTTCGATCAGTTTCCCAGCGCGGCCAATGAGCTGGCGCTGTTTGCCGCAATCGCGCTGCGGCTGCCGCTGGAAGCCAAGCAGGACTTGCTCAACCAGGAGACGCTGACAGACTTGATGCGCGTGGAAGCCGATATTCTGCGCCTTGAAAACCGCGAGATGGCGCTGGCCGCCGCCGCCATTCGTCCACCGGAAGATGAACATGGCTTCTGCCGCAATTGATCGCCGCGCGCGCCGTGATTGTATTTCCAACCAAACTTCCTTAACATGAAACTCGTCCTCGACTGCATGGGCGGCGACTTTGGCCCGGCGCCCAATGTCGAAGCCGCCGTGGGCATCGCGCGTGAACGCGGCTATGAGATTGCGCTGGTCGGCCGGCAGGAACTGATCCGGCCGCTGCTGGTTCAGCACAACACCGCCAACCTTCACCTGCCGATCGTGCACGCCACGGAAGTGATCGAGATGCACGAGCACCCGGCCCAGGCCGCACGCGCCAAGAAAGACAGCTCGATCGTGCGCGGCATGCGCATGGTGCGCGAAGGCGACGCCGACGCTTTTGTCACGATGGGCAACACCGGCGGAGCGCTGGCGGCCGGCCTATTTCATCTCGGCCGCGTCAAAGGCGTGGACCGGCCCTGCCTGTCTTCGGCCTTCCCCACCGCCAAAGGCTGGGTGCTGCTGTGCGACCTGGGCGCCAACACCGATTGCAAGCCGGAATGGCTGACGCAGTTTGCGGTGATGGGCAGCATTTACGCCGAACGCGTGATGGGCATCCGCCAGCCGCGCGTGGCGCTCATCTCAAACGGCGAGGAAGAGACAAAAGGCTCGGAGCTGGTGCAGGCGGCCCATCAAATGTTCAAATCGGCACCGATCAACTTTATCGGCAATGCCGAAGGGCGCGATTTGCCGGCCGGCAATGCCGATGTTTTTGTCACCGACGGCTTCACGGGAAACGTGATCGTCAAGCTTTCCGAAGGCATGGGCTCGTTTATCAAGGGCATGCTGCGCCAGGAGATCATGCGCACCGCCAAGAGCAAGATTGGCGGGCTGCTGATCAAGGAAGCGATCGAACGCGTGAGCAAACGCACCGACTATGAGGAGATCGGAGGCGCGCCACTATTGGGCGTCGACGGTGTTGTTATCATTGGGCACGGCCGCAGCAAAGCCCGTGCCATCCGATCGGCGCTGTTGCGCGCGGCGGAATCAGTCGAGAGA
>JANMNW010000616.1:0-11657 GCA_031368515.1 Chloroflexota bacterium | reverse complement strand
GGCCGTTCTCGCGCACGCGACCGTCTTCCAGAATCAAAATCTGGGATACACGCTGCAACGTGCTCAGGCGATGGGCGATGATGATGCCGGTGCGTCCAGCCAACAGCGTGTCGACCGCCCGCTCCATCTTGCGCTCCGTCGCCGGATCGAGCCTCGACGAGGCCTCGTCGAGGATTACCAGGCCGGGATCGCGCAGAAACGCGCGCGCAAACGCCAGCAACTGCGCCTGGCCGGCGGACAGACCGCCGCCGCCCGGCGCCATCAGCGTATCGAGGCCGCGCGGCAGAGCGCTCAGCCAATCTGCCAGACCCACGGAAGAGAGCGCGTCGCGAACTCGATCATCTGACACTGCAGGATCGAACAGCGTAAGGTTGTCGCGCACGCTTGCGCTGAATAATTGAATGTCTTGCGTCACCACAGCCACCCGCGCGCGAAGATTGACAGTGTCAACGCTGCGGATGTCGATGTCGCCCAAACGCACCGCGCCGGAGGTGGGATCGTACAAGCGCAGAATCAGGCGGGTCAGGGTGGTTTTTCCGCTGCCGGTGCGGCCAAGCACGCCCAGCGTGCTTCCGGCAGGAATATGCAGCGACACATCGTTCAATATGGCGTCGTCGCCCGGATATGCAAACGTGGCATTGTCGACCGACACCGAGAGCGCGCCGGAAGGTAAAGCGCTTGCGGCCGCGGGCGAGCTCAACGCCGGTTGCATGTCGAACAGCTCGCGCACACGACCGATGCTGGCTGTGGCATGCTGCAAATCGCCAAATTCGCGCAATAGCGCAGCTATCGGGCCTTCCAGCATTTCACTGTAGGCGAAGATGGCATAGATTGATCCTAACGACAACGCGCCGTCCAGATAGAGCAAAGCGCCAATGGCCAGCGCCAGAATTGCGCCGATATCGATCGCAGTGCGCCATGCACGCCAGCCGATTGTGCCTATAAACGCGGACTTGAATGCAGTGCGAAAAAGCTGCCGCGCGCGTTCGACATGCCGGCGCAGCACATAGGCGGTCGCGCCGTTGGCCCGGATGTCCTCGGTGCCGGACAGGCGTTCTTCGACAAATCCGAACAGCTCGGCCGATGCTTGGCGTTCCTGCGCGGACAGCGTTGCCAGCCGCCGCGTCAAGGCACGGGCGCTCAGAAGCGCCAACACCACGGCCACGACCGGCGGCGCGCCAACGCGCCAATCGATCGCCAGCAAGGCGCCCAGCACGCCGGCCAGCAGCAGCCCGTTGATCGCGAGTTGCACGAGAAAGCTGGACATGAAATTGGCAAGCATGCCGACATCGCCATCGATGCGTTCGATCATCTCGCCGGGCGTGTGGGCGTTGTGAAAGCTCATGTCCAGCTTTAGGCAATGCAGGGTCAGATCGGTGCGCATGCGGTTGGTCGCCACCAGGCCTACGTTTTGCGCCACATATTGCCAGCCCACGCCGACGACGTTTTTGAACAGCGCCACGGCCAGATATGCCACGCCGATGTCCAGCAAAAACTGCAAGGTTGCGCCGGTCAGCGCGGAGTCGATAAACCATTGCGCCACCCGCGGCAGCGCCAGCTCCAAAACAAGGCTGGCCAGCATCAGCAGCGCCAGCACGGCGATGCGGGCACGCTGCGGCGCGAGATAGCGGATCAGCAGGCGAAGCGGCGGGCTGGATGCGGCTGTCATCAGTGGCGTCAGTTTAGAGCACCCGACCTGACAGGTAAGGAAATTCTCAGACTGCGTCGTTTGGGGCCGTCCGTTACAATGGCTTAATTCACCAGCCAGTTGGCTGGTGACACATCCAGTTAATCCAATCACGCGCGGGCGTTTGCGCTTCGCGCGTCACGACTATCCGTCGAAGAGCACCATGGAAACAGCCCCTGCCGAGGCGGTCAAGGAACCGTCCATGTTCGATTCGCCCGAATGGACCGGCGACAATCTTCCCCAGATTCAATCCAGCCCGCGCGATCCGCTTGTCGGCATCCGCTTTCAGGCCGTAGGCAAGGTCTACCACTACAACGCCGCTGGCTTCCCCAACCTAAAAGCCGGCGCCTGGGTTGTAGTCGACACCGCGCGCGGCCGTCAAATGGGGCAGGTGGCAACCCTGAAGCCGCCTCGCTCGCATGGCGGACCCTACAAACGCATCGAACGCCTGGCCAGCGGACGCGACATGGCCCTGCGCCATTACTACGAGCAAAAAGAGCTCGAAGCGATGATTTCCTGTCGCGCTGAAAGCGCCGGACTCAGGCTGCCGATCAAAATCGTTCGCGCTGAATACGCATTTGATGGGCAAACCCTCACGTTTTTGTATTCGTCCGATCAGGAAGAACGGGTCGAAGTAGGCGAATTGCGCGAACGCCTGAGCCATTTGTATCGCGCCCGGCTGGAATTCCGCCAGATCAGCCCGCGCGAAGTGGCCAAAATTTTGGGCGGCATGGGCGCCTGCGGCATCGAAGAACGCTGCTGCTCCAAGTTCTTGACCGAGTTCAGCCCGATCTCGATTAAGCACGCCAAAGAGCAAAACCTGAGCCTTAACCCCAACGACATCACCGGCATGTGCGGGCGCCTGCGCTGCTGCCTGGTCTTCGAGTACGAGCAATATGTGGCGGCCAAGAACCGCCTGCCCAAGCTCAAGAGCATGATCGGCACGCCCTCGGGCGAAGGCAAAGTCATTGAGCTGCTGCACCTGCGTGACAGCGTCAAAGTGCGCGTGGGCGAGGGCATGGAAGGGCGCGATCTGATCTTTCATCGCGAACAACTGACGCCGCTCGAAGAACTGCGCCGACTTCAGGAAAAGGCCCTGAGTGGCACGTGCGACAAACACGAAGGCGGCGGCTGCGACTGCGGCCGCAAAGGCGCCCGGCCGGGCGTGCCCGGCCTCATCCCGGACGAAGCGGTTGACGGTCAGCCCGTTGGCGAGGGCTCGGAAGAGGGCCAGCCATCCGCACCCCGCCAGCGCGACCCGCAGCGCGATGCGCAAATCAAGGCGCGCCAGGAACATGTCAAAGCCCGCCTGCAGGAACGCCAGCAACGCCGCGAAGACCAGCGCAAACAGCTCAAAATCAAAGCCCAAAACCGCGATGCGGCGGCGGCATCCGGTGCGACTCTGCCCTCGGGCGAAGTTCAGGCCGCAACACCTTCGGCCGAGCGGCCTGAGCGGACAGCCGGACAAAGCGGCCGCGATCACTCTTCCCGGCGCGACCGGCCGCAACGCCGCGATGATCGCCGCCACGATCAACGCGGCGGACGGGGCGGCCGAGGCGATCGCCCGCAGGGCGCCTCAGCTCCCGCTGCCTCAGCTGGCGATTCGCAAACCGCCCAACAACCAGATCGCCAAAACGCGCAAAATCAGCAGGCGCGGCAAGGGCGCAACGATCAACGCGGCCAACGGCGTCCGCTGGCCCGCCGTGGTGGGGAAGGCGACCGGCGCGCGCGCCCAAGCGGTGACGCCAACACAAGTGGCGCGCCATCGACGCCGCCGACACCCCCTGCCCCCGCATCTGACACCCAGCCATGAACATCCTGGTCATCGTCGCGCACCCGGACGATCCTGAGTTTTTCTGCGGCGGCACCATTGCGCGCTGGACTGCTGAAGGCCACGCCGTGCGCTATGTCATCGTCACAGATGGCAGCAAGGGCACCGACGATCCGAGCCTCAGCGCGGCTCAACTGTCCGCGCTGAGGCAATCTGAACAGCGCGCCGCCGGCGCAGCCCTCGGCGTCGCAGACATTCACTTTTTGCCGCATGTCGATGGGGAGCTGGCAAACTCGCTGGCCACGCAACGCGATGTTGCGCGCGAAATCCGGCGCTTCAAGCCCGACATCGTCGTCACCACCGATCCGCAGACGCAGCACTACGGCTCGCTGCGCATCAATCACAACGACCATCGCATGGTGGGCATGATGGTGAGCGACGGCATCTTCCCGGCCAGCAACAATCGCATGTATTTCCCGGAGCTGCTTGACGAAGGCTTCGACATGCATGGGCCGCGCGAGCTGTGGTTTGCCGGGCCGGCCCAGCCCAATCACCTGGTCGATGTCACCGCGCACGTCGATGCGAAAATCGCGGCCATACAAGCGCATGTGTCGCAGGTCAAACACCCCGATCAGGTGGGCGCGCGCGTCAGCCAAGGGCTGGCCCGCTTCAAGGCCGACGGCACCCTGTGGCTGGCCGAGCAGTTTCGCCGGGTCATTCTGTAAACGGCGTCAAAGAGCGACTCCAGGCCGGGCGCAGCAAGTGTCCGGCCCAGAGTGGTGTCGAAGGACATTCCGCCACCAGCCGCGCCTGGCTGGGTCTGTCCCGCCGGCACTCCATAAAGTGCGGCGGGTATAATCCCGGGCCTATGTTTTTGAACGTCTTTCTGAGCATCGCCCAAATCGTCCTGGGTGTGGCATTGATCGCTGGCGTGTTGTTGCAAAGCAAGGGCGAGGAGCTCGGCGGCGTGTTTGGCGGCCAACAAGGCGTGTATCAGACGCGCCGCGGCATCGACCGCCTGCTGTTCACCATCACGATCTTTATCGCCATCGCATTTTTTGCCCTGGCTATCGTGAATGTGATCGTGAGCGCCGGCAATAACGTCGGCAACTAGTGCGCACGCTCCGACTTCCGCTCATCCTGTTGATTGCGGGCGTTGCGGCGATTCTTTATCTCGTCTATCAATTCGTCGTTCCGCGCAACACGGTGCTGGTTCCCGCGCCGGGCGGCACCTACACCGAAGGCGTCGTCGGCGCGCCGCAGTCGGCCAACCCGTTGCTTTGCGCGCCTACCAGCGTCGATCACGACTTGTGCAGCCTGGTCTTTCGCGGGCTGACGCGCGTGGATCAATCCGGCGGCGTGGCGCCGGATCTGGCGGACATCTCGGTCGATAACCAAACCTCTTACACGGCGCGCATCCGCGAGGATGCCCGTTGGGAAGACGGCGTCAACGTCACTTCCGATGACGTGGTGTTCACCACCCAGTTGCTGCAAGATCAGAACTTTCCGGGCGATCCCGGTCTCAAGCGGCTGTGGCAAAGCGTGCGCGTCAACAAAATGGACGAAAGCACCGTGCGTTTCGAGCTCACCCAGCCGTATGCACGTTTTCTTGATTTCACCACGATTGGGCTGCTGCCGCGGCATATCCTATCCGGCACAATCGCGGCCGACCTGGTCCGCCTCCCCTACAACTTGCGGCCGAAAGGCAACGGCACCTGGCGCGTGACCGACGTCTCGACAGCCAGTGGCCGCATTTCTGCGGTCACGCTGGAGCCGTCGCCGTATGCGCCGGTTAAGCCCAAAATCGCGCGGCTGGTCATTCGATACTTCTCAAATGCGCAATCGATGATCGACGCCTACCGGACCGGCGATCTCGATGGCATGGCCAGCATCAATCCGTCAGACGCCGCGCGCGTGTCGGCGCTGGCGGACACGGTCGTGCATTCCGCGCCACAATCGCGTTTTGTCGGGTTGTATTTCAACCTGCGCAAGGACAGCGGCGCCACATTTCTGGCCGACAAGTCAGTGCGGCAGGCGTTGATGCTGGCGCTGGATCGCGAGTCGATCGTGCGCGAAGCGCTGGGCGGGCGCGCGGTGCTGGCCAACACGCCGTTTATCCCGGGGACCTGGGCCTTTCACAGCGGCGCGCGGGTTTATTCGCGCGACCTCGATCGGGCGCGCCAGCTGCTGAGAAACGCCGGTTACGAGTTGCGCGCCGCATCAACGTCATCGGCCGAAGTCTGGCAGAAAGACGGCGAGACCATCGGCTTCACGCTGACAACGCCGGACAGCGAAAACCTACGCGCAGTGGCCGAGCTGGCCGCAAAGCAATGGCGCGAGCTGGGCGTGCAGGTGGCGGTGCAACCGGTGCGCAACATCCAGCGTGGATCGCTGCAGCCGCGCCAGTTTCAGGTCGTGCTGGTCGAGACATTGCTGGATGGCGATCCAGATCCATATTCGCTGTGGCATGGCAGCCAGTCGCAGCAGGGCCGCAACTTCACCGGCTGGGACAACGCCGAAGCCAACGAGATGCTGACGCAAGCCCGGGCAAACGGCGACCGCGCCACACGCGCCTCCATTTACGCGCGCTTTCAGGATTTGTTCGCAGAGGAATTGCCGGCGCTCATGCTGTATTACCCGGCGTATCAGTACGCCACGGCCGCGCGAGTGCGCGATGTGCAGATTGCGCCGATCGTCTATGCCAGCGACCGGCTGCGAACTCTCAATGCGTGGATGGTGAACACGCAGCGGGTGCTGCCGGCCGAAGCCACGGCGCAGGCAGCCAGCCGCTAGAACTCGCTTCAAAACTGTGAATCCCACCATTTTCCAACGTCTCAGGCGTGCGCCCACAGTTTAGGACGAGTGCTAGACAGGAAAAACCGGCATGTAGCCGTCGTCGGGTGGCCGGGCCTTGCGCATGCGGCTGATCGAAAATCGCAGCGTGGATGAGGCGACTTGATCGCGCAAACGCCACAACGACGGCATCATGCGCACTTCAACTTGCCGCGCCAGCAGCTCCGCCAGCGCATCCGTGATGACGCGGCGCGCCAATGGCCGCACTGCGGCGCGCGAAATGTAATAGCCGGCATGCGCATCATCCAGCACGAACGTCTCGAGCGGCATAGTGTATTCATACAACGTGCACGCGCGCACCCGATCCAGCCAGCCGGCCTCAATGGCGATGACGCGCCGCGCGGTTGTGGCGCCCATCCAGCGCCCGGCGTCGTCGGCTGTTGTGCATGAGCCAACGCCAAAGGTCACGCGCGGGCAATCGCGCGGCAAAATTAGGTTGACCGCGCACGACGCCTCGACCGCCCAAACCGCGGAAAACGGGTGATGCTTGCTGGGGCGCGGTTCGAAATGCGCAATGCCGGGCTCTTCGCTGTAGTGAAAGAGCGCGACGGGCGCGGCATCACCAGCGGGTGTGTCCATCGCCCTCGCACACCCATTTGTAACTGGTGAGCTCGCGCAGACCCATCGGTCCGCGGGCGTGGATGCGTTGCGTGCTCACCGCCACTTCTGCGCCCAACCCAAACTGGCCGCCATCGTTGAAACGCGTGCTGCAGTTGACAAACACGCCGCTCGAATTGACTTCATTGACAAAGCGGCCGATGTTGTCCGCCCGGTTGGACAAAATGCCGTCGGAATGCTCCATCGAGTGCGCGGCGATGAACGCCAGCGCCTCGTCGATGGAATCGACCACTTTTATGCCCAGTATGAGCGACAACCATTCGGTGTCCCAGTCCTCCAGCCCGGCGGGCAAAACCGGCTGCCCTGGCTCACCGGCGGAGGCAAGAATCGCAAGCGCGCGCGCATCGCAGCGCAGCTCGACATTTTTCTCGGCCAGCATGCGCGCAAGGCGCGGCAGAAACTCGGCCGCGATCTCCTGCTGCACCAGCACGGTGCCCAGCGCGTTGCACACCGAGGGCTTGCTGACCTTGGCGTTGAAAATCACATCGCTGGCCAGCGCCTGATCCGCGCTCTCGTCGACATAGATGTGATTGATGCCCATGCCGCCGGTGATGACCGGGATGGTGCTGTTGTCGCGGCAGAGCTTGTGCAGATTGGCGCCGCCGCGCGGAATGATCAAATCGACATAGTCGTTGAGCCTGAGCAATTCGAGAATGCGGGCGCGATCCGGATCTTCCACCAGCACGACCGAATCATCCGGCAGAGCGTGCGCGCGCAAGACTGGCTGAATCACCCGCATGAGGGCCGCATTGCTGTTGATGTTGTCGCTGCCTCCGCGCAATATGGCGGCGTTGCCACTTTTCATGCACAGCGCGGCGATATCGATCGTCACGTTGGGGCGGCTCTCGTAAATCACGCCAATGACGCCGAGCGGAATGCGGCGCTTGTGCAACCGCAAACCGTTGGGCATGCGCGCGTGGTCGTATTGCTCGCCGATCGGATCGGGCAGCACCGCCACGCCGCGCACATCGGCGGCGATTGCGGCAAGGCGCTGCGGCGTGAGCGTCAGCCGATCGACAAAATAGGCTTCGACGCCGCGTGCTTTGGCGTTGGCCACATCGATGGCATTTGCGGCCAGAATCTCCGCTTCATGTTGCGCCAGCGCGTCGGCCAACGCGAGCAACGCGCTGTTCTTTTGCCGCGTGGTGACGCGGGCCAACTGGCGCGAGGCGGCTTTTGCGCGCTGGCCAAGCGCCGCCATATCCACGCTTGCGATGCTGATGCTGTCCATAGGACAGGCATTATCTTCGATTCAGAGTCCGGCCGCCGGCTTTAAGCCGCCGGCGTTCGGCAGCTGTAGCGCGGTTCAAAACCCAGCACATGCAAGGCGGTTTCACCGCTGATCAGCGAGTCATAGCCTTGCAGGCCGCGGTTTTCGGCTGTTGGAAAGTGCTGCGCAACCAGATCGGCCGAAGGCATATCGACCCAGGTGTCGCGCGCGGTCACAAACAATGTGGTGTGCGTGCTTGCGGGCAACGGCGCGGCGGCGGCCAGAACACAGGCGCGGGCAGTGTCTCGCACATCGCAATAGGCAAACAGCGCCGAGGTCTGAATGATGCCGGAGTCGGCCGGCGGCGGCGACAACAGCGTGCCAAGATCCTCGGGCATGGTCACCCCCATAAAGCGCAGGCTCACGGCGGTGATGCCGAACTGTCGGGCGAACATGTCGCCGACCCGTTCGCCCAGGGCTTTTGACAAGGCGTAGTCGGTCTGCGGATCAACCGGATGCGCCTCATCCAACGGGAAGTATTGATACGGCGTGCGATTTTGCCAGCGCACCGTGGCGACGGTTTGAATCGTCGAAGCAAACACCACGCGTTTGATGCCAAGCACGCGCGCCGCCTCGTAGACATTCCAAAGCGACGACATGTTGCTGCTGAACGTCTTGCTGGTGGAGACGATACGGGAATCGGGAATGGCGGCGAGATGAATAATCGCGTCGGCGCCGTGAAAGGCGTCGACCGCCGCGCCAAAGTCGCTCAAGTCGGCGGCAATAAACGCTTGATCGTGGTTGCGCGCCGACAGGTCGACGCCGAGCGCGTCATGGCCTTCTGACACGGCCTGCCGATAGACATACGCGCCCACGCGGCCCATTGATCCGGTAATGGCTATTTTCATGATTGTGTTGAGGACGCGAATCACCGCCCGTCCCCAGATGCGCTGAGCTGCGCCGTTATTTTTGCCGATAGGCCGCTTCGCGCAGCCCCTTGATGTAGCCAAGCGCAAACAGGCGTCCAAACGACGAGTAGCCGGCATTCTCGTTGCTGTCGCCTTCCACCGTGGGCACATGATCCGGCCGCAACACGCCCTCAAAGCCGATGTCGCGATAGGCTTCAAGGCAGGCCAGCATGTCAGTCTTTCCGGCATCGTGCCATGCTTCCTGGAAGTTGGTCACATCGCCTTTGACATCGCGAAAGTGCACAAAGCTGATCTTGTTTTGCTTGCCGAAGCTGCGAATCACCGAGGGAAGATCGTCGGTCATCAGCGTGAAGTTGCCCTGGCACAGCGTGACGGTGTTGTACTCGCTCGGCACCATGTCGACCACTCGCTGAAAGTTGTCCACGCTGGTCAAAATCCGGCCGACGCCGCGCAGCGGCGACATGGGAGGATCATCGGGATGCGCGCTGAGCTTGACACCAGCCTTTTCTGCGACCGGCACCAGCACATCCAGGAAGTATTTAAGGTTGGTCCACAAGTCTTCTTCTTTCACTTCGGGGTTGGGCGGTCCCTTCTCGTAATCGGCCAGGTTGAACGCAGTAACCAGCGAGCCGCCGCGTGAAATCGTGCTGTTGCTGGTGCGGGTCCAGTTCATCACCGCCATCCAGGCGTAGCACCAAACGGGTACGCCGATCTTGCCCATGTTCTCGACCAGTTTGACGCACCATTCCATCTCCTGGTCGCGGCCGGGCAACCCGCGCATCAGCTTGTCCATGGGCGGGCGCGCTTCAATCACACTCAGTTCAAAGCCGCCGTCGTTGTAGCGGTTCTTCATGCGCAACAGCGGCATGAAATCGTAAGGCGTCTCGCCAGGGCCGCAGTCGCTGGCCAGCGGCAGGCCGCCGACAGCGTAATCGACGCCGGCTTGTTTGGCCAGCTTCCATAGCGGCGTCACTTGCGAAGGGATGGCTTCGGCTATCTTGATCATGTTCAGTAAGTTGTTCGCGGCATAAGCGTGTTCGTCTCGCCGCAATCTCTGCTCTGATGGCGCTATTCTGATGGCAATTGCCGCAAAGCGCCAGTATCGAACGGCCGGCAGTCGACTATGGGCTCCACCTCAAGGTGGGCTCCACCTTGAGGTGGGGCCTATCTTAAGGTGTAGTCCACCTCAACGTGGGTTCTTTTTCAAAACTGAGAGGAAGTGTCAGCCTTGTGTGATCGCCCGCAACGCATACACTGGCCGGCATGACGCAATCCACCCCTGCTTCACGGCCAAGCCCGGTCTGGACCGATATTGACTACGACCGCGATGGCAAACAAACGGGCTTTCTCGGCGTGCCGCAATCGACCAACTCAGCCGGATGGGCAACAGTCTTCGTGCCGATCATTGTGATCCGCAACGGCGCCGGGCCAACGGCGCTGCTGTTTGGCGGCAACCACGGCGATGAATACGAAGGCCCGGTTACGCTGCTAAACCTGGCGCGCGAGCTGGATCCGGCACAGGTGCGCGGGCGCATCATCCTGGTGCCCGCCCTCAACACGCCCGCGGTGCTCAATGGCACACGCCTATCACCCATCGACGGCATGAACATGAACCGCGCCTTCCCAGGCACGCCAGATGGCACCCTCACCAGCCAGATCGCGCATTACGTGGCGCACACGCTCATTCCGCGCGCGGATTTGGTGATCGACATCCATTCGGGCGGACGGTCGATGCACTTTCTCCCATCCGTCAACATGCATCGCATGAGCGACCCGCGCCAAATGAGCGCCATGCTCGATGCCGCAAAAGCGTGGGGCGCGCCCTATGTGTTTATCTATCGCGATGTGGCCGGAGCCGGGTTGCTGCCCAGCTACGCCGAATCGCTCGGCAAAGTCACGCTGGGCACGGAGATCGGCGGCGCCTCGCAATTCGGCGCGTCAATGCTCAAGATCGCGGCGCGCGGCGTGCGCAACGTGCTGGCGCTGCATGAACTCTTGCCTTCGAGCGAACGCAGCATTAGCGACAGCTTGCCGCAGGTGATCGCCTCGGAAGAGCGTGACGACTACGTCATGGCGCCGTCCGACGGCATCTTTGAGCCGTTTGTCGAGCTGGGCGACAGCATCATGGCGGGCCAGATCATCGGGCAGATGCACGTGGTGACGCAGCCGGACTGGACGCCAACGCCGGTGCACGCGCGCACCTCGGGCCTGGCGATCAGCCGGCGCGCCTTTCCGCTGACCAAGCAGGGCGAATGCTTGCTGGTGGTGGCGCGGCCCGTGGACGGCTAGTCAACTAGAGACTTCAGCGGTTTAGCCGTCGTCACGCACTTCTCGTCCGGACGCAACGCGGGATTCTTGACAAACGCGCGCACCAATGACAGCGCGCACCGCTGCCCGGCCATCGCCCCGCCGTGACCCGCGCCATCAAACGTAAACACTTGGCTATTGGAAAGCGTGGCTGCGGCCAGATCGCCCCACGCCGCCGGCGTGACCGGGTCGTATTTGCCGTTCAACACCAGCGTGGGAATCGAGCTGGTTACCGGTTCAAGCTGCGCATCATCCAAGGCAATCGTCCCTCAGCGCTTGCAC
>JANMNW010000554.1:0-2429 GCA_031368515.1 Chloroflexota bacterium | reverse complement strand
ATGCAGCAAGCTGGCGCTGCGCCGCAGCGCGTCCAGCGGTCCGCGCTTCTCGATCATGACCGCGTGTGGGATAAACAAAAAATACGGCAGGATGAACAGCAACGCCGCCACTGCGATGGCCGCTGCCACGTCTGACAGCGCATACAGCCAGGTTGCAGCCAGCATCAGCAACGCCGCCGGCAGGTAAGCCAGCAACAGCTGCGGCAGGCGCTGCATGGCCGCGTCAAGCGCGGCCGGAGGCGACGCTGCGCGTCCGCGAAACCAGGCGGCCAGCAGCGGCGTGAGCGTGGCTGTCTGCAACAGCGAAGCCAGAAACGCCACGCTTGTGCCAACCAGCTGGCGCGCGCTGAAGTTTTTCGACGCGATCATGCCGGCGCCAAACTCGAGCAATGCATAGGCGTCCTGCGCGGCGCGGTAGCGCGAAGGCGCCGGCCAATCGTTGGTTGTCACCACGGCAAGCAGCTGCCATGCCAGCAACGGGATATTGGTCACCAGCAGCACCGCCGCCACCCGGCCAAGATGTCCCACCACAAGTCCCGCCGCGCCGTTGATGGTCTCGGTGATGTCCAGGGTGCGCAACGGATTCAATTCCCTTGGCGCGGTTTTGGGGTCTTCAATCGAACGGTCGGCGGACATCGCAACCGTTGATTGTAGTTCCGCGGGTGCTGCGTTATGCCAAGCGGACGTCGCTGCGGCCGCTACAAAAATTCGTGATGCGCCGCGCCAAAGCCCGCAGGCGTCCTTTGTCATCTTGACAAATTGACCACAGGGGCGCTTGTAGGTTTGACAGCCGGGCGGCGCCGACATATAACGCCGTTACCTTCACCTATTGACTACAAGGAGCGCTTATGCTGACCCACGAACAGGTTGAGCAGTTCCACCGCGACGGTTATTTGCGTAGCGGCCGCGTCCTAAACGATGAGCAGATCGATGTGCTCCGGGCGGAGTTGCAGCGCGTGATTGCAGACGATAACAAGCCTGGCGTGCCGCAGCCCGTGCTGCTGCGCAATTTGAGCAGCAACGAGGGTGCGCCTGTCTGG
Organism: Chloroflexota bacterium; assembly: GCA_031368515.1. GTDB lineage: Bacteria > Chloroflexota > Anaerolineae > J036 > Brachytrichaceae > CANJQH01. The sequence continues at coordinate 1,389 of JANMNW010000554.1, read as the reverse complement.
CAGATCGTCAATATCTGGGAGGCCAGCACCCCTTTTCGCGACCTGCTGATCTTCAACCGTGTGATTGGCGAAGAAATGGCGCAACTCACCGGCGCCTCGCACTTGCGAATTTGGCACGATCAGATTCAATACAAACCCCCGTTGGTGGGCGGCACCACCGGCTGGCATCAGGACGCGCCTTTGTGGCCGATCATCGCCCCAATGACCGAAGTGTCGGCATGGGTGGCGCTGGACGACGTCGACGAGGAAAACGGCTGCATGCGCATGGTGCCGGGATCGCACACCTGGGGCAACAACATGGACTGGATTCGCCAGAATGCGCAGACTTTTGACGCGATGCCGTCCGAGTTTGAAGGGCGCAAAGTAGCCATCCGCACCTGCCCAGTGCGCAAGGGCGAAGTTCATTACCACCATGCCTTGACCTGGCATGGTTCGCCCGACAACAAGAGCCCGCGCCCGCGCCGCGCTCTGGCGATTCACTTTATGACCCAAGACACCCGCTACGTCGAATCCGGTAACCATCCGATGAAACCCTTTGTCGAGGTGCGTGACGGTGAAGCGATGCATGGCGAGCACTTTCCGCTTGTGTGGGAAAGGCGCTAGGCCGTAACCCGTGAAAAACGCAGGACACGCCGTACCCAACAACAGCCTGTGTATAACCTGTTCTGAATGTCATTGGAGGTGACCCCATTGAAGAACGCAGGCGCAACGGAAATTGGCGCGCTGCGCGAGACGCGGCCAAACTGTGGCCGTTCGTTGATGTAAAGAGGACCGAGTCCGTGCTTTTTACAGGAGGTAACCAGCTCAACTCTATGAATAGTTCGCCCCGAAAACTCAAGAAATTTGGTACGTTTACAGCCAGCAGCGTTATCGTTGCGGCCAGCCTGTTGCTTGCTGCGTGCAATCAGACGCCGCAGGTTGTTGAAAAGATTGTGAAAGAGACTGTCCAGGTCGATCGTGAGGTCGTCAAGGAAGTCGAGAAGAAAGTAGAAGTCGAAGTCACCAAGGAAGTCGTCAAAGAAGTCGAAAAGAAAGTCGAAGTCATCGTGACGGCCACCCCGGTGGTGATTGCGCCCAAGCCGGCGGTTGTCTACAAAGAAGCGCCCATGTTGACCGAACTGGTCAAAGCCGGCAAGATCCCGCCGCTTGACCAGCGCATTCCTAAAGAGCCGTTTATCGTCGGCCCTGGCGTGATCGTGTCAGCGAAGGACTTGCCGGACTGGAAGCCGGGCAAATACGGCGGCACGTTGCGCAGCGCGCACAGCTCGGCCAACTGGTCGCCCGACTTCTTCGTGATGGACAATGAGGGTCTGCTGGAGGCTCCCGGCATCAGCACCGAAGGCATCGTGGGCAACGTGCTCCGTGACTTCGAGGTCAGCGCCGACGGCA
>JANMNW010000528.1:0-3662 GCA_031368515.1 Chloroflexota bacterium | reverse complement strand
GCGGTCGGCATGCAGCGTGGTGACGCGCCGGTCCACCGGCAAGCCGCCAAAGCCGGCGGCGCGTCTGCCGCGATTGACATGCAGCACATCGTCGCCGCGCGCGACGAGTTGCTGGGTGATGCGCGTGCTGATCAGGCCAGTTCCGCCAAGTATCAGGATTCGCATCGTTGCACCGCCATCACTTCGTTGCCGGTGCGCGCCACCGCATAACCTTGGCCTATCAACATACGCAGCGTGCGCGCGTGCTCGGCCAGCGGCAAATGACACCACTCGTAGTGAATGATCGCCGGCTTGAAGCGGGCAAAGTCGATGCTGGCCAGAATGGCCGCGTCGCTGCCCTCTGTGTCGATGCACAGGATGTCGGCACTAAGCATCGCATGCTCGGCCAGCATGCGCATCAACGGAACCGCGGGCAGATCAACCGTTTCGATCATCGCATCGATGTTTGAAAAACGCCCGCGCAGCGCGCGCTCGATCACACGCGGCGTGAGCCCGCTGAGCTGATCGGCGCCAGGAATCTGCGCGTGAAACTCCGGCTTGATGCGATAGAACGGCACGCTCGGCGCTGTTTCAGACGTGCTCACCACAAGGTTGAGCATCGTCAGCCCCGCGGTCTGCGCATAAGTTTGCCGCAATCGCGCATAGACTTCGGGTTGTGCTTCGACCAGCAGGCCGCGCAGCCGGCCGGACTTAATGAACGCGTGCAGCGGATCGCCCGACGCCCCGTCGTGCGCGCCGATTTGCACGAAGCGCGCCTCCGGCCTGGTCAGCAGCAGCTCGGCGATGCTGGCCGGCAGCGAGGGCAACAGCCTGGCGCGCCCGCGCGCGACAACAGCTTCCGTCACGCGCACCGGCAGGGAACGAGTCAAGCGTGTGAGCATGCGTCAGGCTAACTTACCACGCCACGCGCGCTCAAGCGGTGTAGCCGCCATCGACCATGAAGTAGCCGGCCGTGCAGTACTGCGATTCGTCGGAGAGCAAGAATACCAACATCGGCACGATCTCATCGGCTTCGCCGATGCGCCCGGTGATCGAGTATTTGAGCGTAGCCGCCAGAAAATCCGGATTATTGAACAGATCGGTGGTCAGCGGGGTGCGCATTGGCCCGGGCACGAGCACATTGCACCGTATCTTGTCGCGCGCGTAGTCGGCGGCGATGGTGCGCGCCAGCGCGAATGATCCGGCTTTGCTGCTGGCATAGGCGGTGTAACCGGCCGCGCCTTTCAAACCGGTGGGCGAACCGGCGAGCACCAGCGATCCGCCGCCGGCTTTGAGCATCGACGCCAGCACGTATTTGCACGACAGCCACATGCCCTTCAAATTGATGTCCAGCGTGCGGTCCCAGACCTCCTCGCTTAACTCATGCGCTCGGGCGTCCTGACCCACCAGCTGCACGGCGGCGTTGACATAGGCCGCGGTAATCGGCCCTTGCGCGGCTTCGGCGGCTGCGACCATCGCCGCGCAGTCGGCCGCGCGTGTGACATCGGCGCGGGCGAAAATCGCCGCGCCGCCGGCGTCGAGAATGGCCTTGGCTGTGGCGGCGCCATCGGCCGCGTTGATGTCCACTACGGTCACACGCGCGCCTTCGCGCGCGGCGCCCAACGCCGCCTCGCGCCCCATGCCGCGCCCGGCGCCGGTAACAAGCACGTGTTTGTTGTTCAGTCGCATCATTTGGCTCCCGTTCGGTTCTTGCTGGCCGTGAGTTTGCCAGCGGCAAGCGACCTGCGCAAATTGACCGTGACCAGGCCGGCTATCTCGTTGGCACATGGCCCTGAGACGGCCCTGCGGTTGCTTGGCGTGGCGCGCGATAGCTCTGGTTATGGCGCTGACTGCGGCGTGGCGTCAGCGTGTCATCAATCGCACTTCCTCCATTACAGCGCGGCGGAAATCGCGCAGCCGCGTGTCAAACTCCGGCGCATCGTCATCGGCCAGGGTTTCGGCGTTCCATTCATGCGAGTCCATCATGCGCAATAGCGCGGCGGCGGCGTGAAAGCGAAACATGCGGTGCACGCTGCGCTTGTCCAGCACTTCCAGCAAGGGCCATGCCGATACGGGCAAAGTTGATCGTTCCGCGATCGAATACCAGATCGAATATGTCTTGCCAAATTGGCGTGTGTGCACAAACTCGTGCAATTGCGGAATGCTAACGCTGTCGTAAAACTCGCGTTCCTCACGCGCTTCATCAGCCCAGTCGGGTTGCTTTGCCATACCCACAATCGTAGCGCGTCCGTTTCAGCGTCCGTCTCCGATTTCAAAATCGAACACGGATACGGATGCCACGATAGACACCCACACGAGCCCCGCGCTACTCTTCGCCGTTTTTTGTCAGGTCAGGCGGAGGAGCGGCCATCGCGGTCGCGCTTTCGGCAGCAGTTTCACTCACAGCGGCGCTAGGGGGCTCAATTGCGGTCACCGTGCGGCTGGCCCGCTCGAGCGCCTCGCGCGCGGCGATTTGCTCGGCCATTTGCTTGCTTGTGCCGGCGCCGCTGGCGTAGGCTTCGTCGCCCAGAAAAACCTGCACATGAAAGATGCGCGCGTGATCGGGGCCGGTGGTTCCCGACAATTTGTAGCGCGGCGTAACGCCAAGTTGCCCCTGGCTCCACTCCTGCAATTTGCTTTTGGGGTCGCGGTCGGCGTTGTCCTGGCGAATCGCCGGGGTGGCGCGCTCAAGAAACGGCAGCACGAAGGCCTGGCAGACATCGATGCCTTGATCCAGAAAAAGCGCGCCGAGCACGGCTTCAAATGCGTCGCCCAGGATGTTGGCCCGGTTTCGGCCGCCGGTGTCAATTTCACCTTTGCCCAGCCGCATCAGCTCCGGCAGGCCCATTTCGCGGGCAAACTCCGCCAGCGTGCTCACGCGCACCAGCGCAGCTCGAAGCGTGGTCAGGCGGCCTTCATCCAAATCGGGAAACGAGTTAAACAGCCAGGCGCCGGTGATGAAATCCAGCACGGCGTCGCCTAGAAACTCCAGGCGCTCGTTGTCTTGTTCATCGGGCGCGGCGACATGCTCGTTCAAATATGAGCGATGGGTCAGCGCGCGTTTGAGCAGGGCGGGATCGCGAAATTCAGGAAGCATTCGATTTCAAGCCCCGGGTCTGTCGACTCGGGACTTAGTCTGCAAACCGCTTATACACCAGCACGCTGTTGTGCCCGCCAAAGCCAAACGAGTTGTTCATTGCCACCGATACATCGTGTTTGCGCGGCGCGCCGGGCACATAGTCCAAATCGCACTGCGGATCGGGATCGACAAGGTTGCGGGTGGGCGGGACAATGCCTTGCTGGATGGCCATGACGCACGCGGCCGATTCAACCGAGCCGGTTGCGCCCATCATGTGCCCGGTCATGCTCTTCGTGCTGCTGACCGGCACTTTGTAGGCATGCTCGCCGAGAACGCTTTTGATGGCCATGGTTTCCGCCAGGTCGTTGAGCGGTGTGGCGGTGCCATGCGCATTGATGTAGCTGACCTCGTGCGGCTTGACGCCAGCCTGGTTGAGCGCGCGCTTGATCGCCCGGGCCGCGCCTGCGCCGCCTTCGGCCGGCGCAACGATGTGATGCGCGTCGTTGGTCATGCCATAGCCGGCCAGCTCGGCCAGGATGGTGGCGCCGCGCGCTTTTGCAAATTCAAGTTCTTCAAGGACCAGGATGCAGGCGCCTTCGCCGAC
>JANMNW010000506.1:0-3698 GCA_031368515.1 Chloroflexota bacterium | reverse complement strand
CTGGTGTGGGCGCAACTGTCGATCGCGCGGCGCAACGACGCCCGGCTGATCGACGATATTGTGCAGGAGATCGACATCCATGCGCACGGCTGCACGCTGCGCCTGAAATCGGGCGATCGGATCGAAGCCGCCCAAGTGCTGGTCGCGGCGGGAGCGTTTACAAACTTGCACAACCTTTTGCCGACAAAACTGCCTTATAAAGCCATGCCTGAGACAGTTGTGCTGATGCAGGTGCCGGAAAGCATGCTCGACCAGAATCTTCCTGCGTTGTTGATCTATCGCTGGCTTAACGAGAGCGCGCCCTATTTGTATGCCACGCCGCCGGCGCGCTATGCGGACGGCCGCTGTTATATGAAAGTTGGCGCGCTCAACGATGGTATCGAAGCGCGCACGCTTGAGGAAGCCGTCGACTACTTTCGTTCCGGCGGCAACCGCGAACTGGCCGCCCGGCTGGCCGAAGGCGCGCGGCTGGCCATGCCGCATCTGCTGCCGAAGGGCTACAACATTAAGCCCTGCATCCTGGCCAACACCGCGAGCGGATTGCCCTATGTCAGCGCTGTTGTGCCGGATCGCTTGTATGTCGCAGCCGGCGGGTGCGGCGCGGCCGCCAAGTCATCGGATGAAATCGGCCGGCTCGCAGCCGAGCGGGTATTGGGCCGCCATGATTGCGCCGAGTTTCGATTGCCGGACTGAGCATCTTCTGCGGGGAGCCTGCATCTGCGCTGCGCTCAGGGCGGGGCCGCCGGCGTGGCCGCGCGCTTGAGGGCGTGGCAGGCGATGGCATCCGGGCACGCTGTGGGTGCGGACTTGGCCGGTTGCGGGCCGGCCGCTATCGTCGCAGCGACCGCGGCGATGGCCATAACCAGCACTGCGCCGCCGACCAGTGCGGCGACGCGCGCGCGAAAGGGTCGTGCTGCGCTCATCTATCCCTTTAATCCAGTTGTGACGATGCCCTCAATCACAAAGCGCTGTGAGAGAAAGTAAATGATGATGCAGGGCGTCACAAACATGACCGTGGCGGCCATCTGATAAGACAGCTCGCCGCCGCCTCGGAAATTCCGCAGGAAGTTGATGCCCAGCGCCAGCGTGTACAGGTTGCTGTCGCTCAGATAAATCAATGGCGTCAGGAAATCGTTCCAGTTGGCGATGAACGAGAAAATCGCGATCGTGGCCAGCGCCGGCTTGGCCAGCGGCAGGATGATCTGCCAGTAGATGCGAAACTCGTTGGCGCCGTCGACCTTGGCTGCTTCGTCCAGCTCGGTGTTGATTGTCATGAAAAACTGGCGCAGCAGGAAGATCGAAAACGCCGGACCGAAAAACGCCGGCAGCGTCAGCGGCCCAAACGTGTTGACCATGTTCAGCCCGCGCACCCATAAGATAAAGCTCGGAATCATGGTGACCGGGTAGGGGATCATCATGGTGGTCAGCAACAGCACAAAGAGAAAGTTGCGGCCGGGGAAACGCATGCGCGCAAAGCCGAAGGCCACAAACGACGCGGACAACAGTTCGCCAAATACCGCGATGCTGGTGACGATAACGCTGTTGCGAAAAAAGCGCGCAAACGGAATGAGCTCGAACACTTTGGGATAGTTCTCAAAGTGAAACTCGGTGGGCAGGAATTGCGGCGGCAGCCGCACCCCCGCGCCCTGTTCGCGCAGCGACGATGTGATCGCCCACAGAAACGGCAGCAGAAAAAGCGCGCCAAAAGCCAGCAGCAGCCCATAGGTGAGCCCGGCGCGTACGGCCGTGCGCGCCAGCCAATTGGCGCTGTGACGCGTGCGTGGTGAAGGCGTTGCAGCTGCGGCCATTATTTCTTCCCCAGCCCTTCGTAATGCACCCACATGTCCGATGAGCGCAGCAGGATGCCGCTGCAGATTGCGATGATTAAAAAGAGCAGCCAGGCCAGTGCCGATGCGTAGCCCATTTCAAACCAGCTGAAGGCGTTGCGATACAAGTAGAGCAAATAGAACAGGCTGGCGTTGGCCGGCCCGCCGTTGGTGATGATGTAGGCGACCGAGAACGTTTGGAACGTGGCGATCACGCCGGTGATCAGCGCAAACAGAATCACGGGCGAGATCATCGGCAGCGTGATGTGCCAAAACTTGCGCCAGCCGGTCGCGCCATCCAATTCGGCCGCTTCATACAACGCCACAGGCACGCCCTGCAAGGCGGCGATAAAGATCACCACGGTGCCGCCGACGGCCCACAAGCTCATCAGCACGAATGCATAGAGCGTCCAGTCCGGATCGGCCAGCCAGCTGGGGCCGGTCAGCCCGAGCAGCGAGATTGCGTAATTTACGATGCCGTAGCGCGTGTTGAAGATCCATGCGAACACAATCGCCACCGCCACGCCCGAGATCAGCGATGGCATGTAAAACACGGTGCGGAAGAAGCGCTGTCCGGGCACTTTCTGATTAAGCAGCATGGCTAGCGCGAGCGCCACGATCAATCCAAGCGGCACGCTGATCAGCGTGTAAACCGAGGTGACACGCAGGGAGTGATAGAACAGATCGTCGCCAAACATGCGCGTGTAGTTGGCGAATCCCACCCAGACTGGCGACAGGCCAGGTTTGTACTGGGTAAAGCTCAGAAAGGCCGAGGCCAAAATCGGGCCGGCCAAAAACACGATGAACCCGATCAGCCACGGGCTGATGAAGATGTAGCCGATGAGCGCTTCGCGGCGCGCCAGCCTGGAGCCGAGCCAGCCCGATTTGCCGCGAGCTGAAAGTGCTGCTTGTGCCAATGCGATTTCCTCTTCAATGCGAACTGTTATTCAATCGTGCGGTGTCTTGTGCCTACCCCCGTCATCCCGAGCGCCGCATCGTCGTTCCCGCGATACATCGTCATCCCGCGCGTGCCTGTCATCCTGAGCGAAGCGAGGGATCTCCCCCTCGGCCGCCTTCGGCCATACGGAAAGATGTCTCGCTTCGCTCGACATGACGGGGGCGGGCGTGACATCCCCGCGCCCCCGTCATCCCGCGCGCGCGCCTGTCTTCCCGCGCGGGCACCTGTCATCCCGCGCGGAGCGAGGGATCTTCCCCTTCGGCCGCCTGCGGCCATACGGAAAGATGTCTCGCTGCGCTCGACATGACGGGGCGCGCTCGACATGACGAGCGCGCTCGTCATGTCGACGGCGCCGCGTTAGCCCTTGCGCGCCAGCTCTTCGTTGACCTTGGGTTCGGCTGCTGCCAAGGCTTCCGCCACAGTCTTCTTGCCGATAAAGGCAAGATCCAATTCGGCCTGCACCATGCCCTGAATCTTGTCGAACTTGGCGCCTGCGCCGGGAATGCGCAGCGACGTCGGCAGGTTGACCAGGTCGGGCAGCGCGTAGTAGCCAAGGCGCTCATGATCCGGGCCCTTGAAGGTGGGCATCAACGACTTGAGCGGCGGGACATACGGCGTCACGCTGTCGATCGGCCGCTGCAGCACGAATTCGCGCGCATAAGCCCAGGCCGCTTGTGGCATTTTGCTCTGCGTGCTGATCGACCAGCACCCGAGGTGCATATACCAGCTGCGCCCGCCGCTGTTGGATTTGGGTGAGAGCACCGCTTTCCAATTGGCGCCCTTGCTGTCCTTGAGATCGCCAAGGTCCCAGTAATTGCCCAGGCGCATCGAGATCGGTCCGCTGCCAAACGCCTTGGCCATGCTGCCGAGCGCCTGCGCATCGGCCTGGCTGGGCGCCACTTTGTCTTTGTTGA
>JANMNW010000468.1:0-2936 GCA_031368515.1 Chloroflexota bacterium | reverse complement strand
GCGCGCGGCTGGGGTGTGCTCGAATAGGCACGCCGATCACCACCGGCGATTGATCGCTCCGCTCTGCCAGAAGCCCGTCACAGACCACGTCTGCAAGACTCTGTCGCCGTCGCGCATGCGCGCTTCTCATTCGATTTCGGTGTCCAGACGTTTGAGATCGACGGTCAAGACCTGTTGCTCGCGAAGATATTTCAGCGCGCCCGGCGTAAACCCGCGCCGCGCAAAGTACGCCAGCGATGTTCGCCACTCTCCCACCGCACCTGAATCACCGGCAGCGCCAAGCAGCCGTCCCAGATCGGCCAGCACAGCCGGCCGTGTGTGCTCAACCAGTGTGCGCGCCTGTTCACGCGTGATCGGCGCGTCGTCCCATTTGCACTCACCGATCAGCAGTGATTTTTCTTCCCAATTGATCGCAACCACATCGGCCTCCACCGCGCGACTCCAGTGCCGACCGATGATTGCCGGCCGCATCGGCAGCACATCGCCTCTGAGGCCAGCCTGACGCACCCAGTCACGGCAGAGATCCTCAAACGCGGTTTTGCCGACAAAACTCCGCAAGTTCGACCAAACCTGCTGGGTCAGCGCGGTCTCGTCAAATACATCCTCTTCGAGCGCGGGTGCGATAAAGCGGTAGTGGAAACGCAGATACGGGTCGGTGAGCATCCAGCGGCTGTTCTTTGCTTCTTTACGACGACTGGGTTTCACTAACGCAGAGATAGAACGGTCTACCAGGCGCAGATCACGCAAGCGATCCAGATAGGCGATTAGTTTGTTGCTGGCGCCTTCGCTTGCGAGCCGGATATCGTCAAACGCGCTGTTGCCGCGCCCGATCGCCTCAATGATCGAGAGGTGCGACGCTGGCTGCTCAAGCGCATCGTGCAGCAGAAATCTTCCTTCGGTCAAAAACGGGCTGGGTTTCTTGAGCACGCGCGCGCGCAGGTTGTCCTGCAGTGACATTTCCGGTTCGAGCCACTCGTAATACTCCGGCACGCCCCCGACGATGGCATAGGCCGCCACACGTTCTTCTGCGCTCCATTTGGGAAAGAACTTGCGCATCTGCGCAAACCCGAGCGGTTCCAGCTCCATTGGCAGGGTAAATCTGCCAAATAGAGGGTTCCCTTCACGAAACAGGTCGTTCATGGCACGGAAGTGCGAACCGCAAATCGCCAGGGTGACGGCGCTGTTCAAAAAATGTTGATCCCAGGCATGTTGCAGCGCGGCAAGAAAATTCGCATCCGAGTTCACCGCGTATGTGATCTCGTCCAGAATCAAAATATGCGGCTTGTCGCCAATCAGCGCCGCGATCTGTTCAAACACCGCGTCCCACGATTCAAAGCGCACGCGTTGCGCCGAGTTGCCGCGCATATGTGCGGCGAACAGCTTGCGCATCTGTACTTCGGCCAGCGCCTTGCCGGCCGCCCAGTAGGTGAATGGCCGGCCGCTGCGCTGCGCCCAGGCTTTGAGCAGCGTCGACTTGCCAACCCGTCGCCGGCCATACATCATGACGAACGCGGATTTGCGGCGAGAACTGCTGCCACTCAGCTGGGCGTTGAGCGTCGCCATCTCACGCTCGCGGTCGATCAACATGATCATGTCCACTTTGTATTACCTGAAAGTATTATACATTGATGTAATACAAAATCACCTCCCATACCCATGCCTGCCAATATGAGTCTCGCGCCCCAGCAACACTGAAAACTGACTGGCGTGGAGCCTCAAACGCCGCGCGTGGCGCGCTTCTCTGAGGACCGTTTTGTCGCCGAGTCGCTGCCGCAGACCATGCGGCACGTTCTTGGCGCGGATGTGACACCGATCGTGCGGCTGTCGGTGGTGTTGTCCGACGCGGTTTATTTGTGCCCGCAGGCAAAAGCGGCCGTGCTCAACGCCGCGCCGGCTCCGGGACTCACCGCCGGCGATGTCAGCCTGATCCGCATGCTGGCGCAGGGTCTAACCGACCGGCGCTTTACCCGCAAGGCCATGGCGCACGCGCTCAACGTGCAGGACAACACGCTGGGTGTGCGCATTCATCAGCTGCGCGGCAAGCTGGGTGTCTACGACGAAGAAGACATCGTCACGCTCGCGCGCGGCTGGGGTGTGCTCGAGTAACGGCGCGCACGGCTATATCGCCGTGCGCAGCAGCTTGTAGCTGAGCGCCGGTGTGCCACCCGGTTGATGTTTGCCGCTCGGCGCGGGCGTCACCAAGATAATGGTGTCGCCATGGCTGACTGTGTTCAGCTCGCGGCCGGTGTCCATGCGCCGGATGCCCAGATGCCGGGTGATCAACCGGGCGCGCTCGGGCGAGGCGAAATTTTGTGTCAGCGTGCCCATGCGGCATAGATCCTGCGCAGCCTGAAACGACAACTCGTGCGCGGTGATGACGATGGGAACGGGCAACGAGCCAACCAGGCTGTCCAGACTATCGGTCAAGTGATATCGGCCGACCATGCTGCACGGCGCCGGCGGAGGATAGTCCACAAAGTCGTCCGCGTCGTCAATCGCGGCCGTTGTCTCAAGCGTTGGCACGCCGGGCTCCCTGAGCGCCATGAACCGTGCCATCAGGCCCTGGTTCTGGCTTGATTTGCGCGGGTTGTAGCGCGAGTTGCCCAGCTGATCCATGCGCTCTTTGTAGACAGCGATGGACGCGGCATCAAACCAGATCTCATTGTTGTCGCCGAGCTCGATGCGAATCGCCCCGGCCTTGGCCAGCCGGTGCAAATGATTGCGGCTGTATGCGAAACGCAACTCGGCTTCGCCAGAGCGAATCCACTCCACCTCTGGCAGAGGTTGTGATGACGATGACACAGACATGTCCATTCGAACCCCCGTTGAACGCAAAACCGATTCTGCAAAAACAGTATCGTGTCGTCGCACGCAGATCAAGCAAAGCGTGCTTTAGAGAGTTGGGATGGTGCAATGAACCACGTTACAGGGTGCCG
>JANMNW010000466.1:0-33917 GCA_031368515.1 Chloroflexota bacterium | reverse complement strand
TGTCGCAAAAATCGTCAAAAGCTTGTTATATTCATCTGGCAAGGCAAACCTCGGTAACTTGGATCTCGACAATCGCAATTTACCAGTTTGCCTTGCATTCCTTGTCTGTCAATGGACAAAGTCCAGCTTAGAACTCATCCTGAAAATGTGGACTCCACCTTGCTTGCACACCTGAAACGTTGGCGAAAAAGGTGGGGCCTACATTTTCAGGATGAGTTCTAGAGCCAAGCCGCCTTCACTCAGGGTGGGTGAGTTCGCCGGGGTTTGAAAATGCCTTTCTGAGGCACCCAGCCTGACGCTGCCGGTGCGTCAAGGGCTTGCATGATCTTCGCCTTGCCTGTATCGTTGACCGCTTGCAGAATCGCCACGCCCCTACCGCGATCTCTGCGTGTTTCTAGTTTGAGGAGAAAAAAAGGATCTATGATTTCACGAATAGCTCGTTCCAAAACGCTGTTCGCCGCGGCTGCGCTGCTGCTCGCAGCATGCGGCGGTGCGGCGCCGCCGGCGCCCACCAGCGCTCCGGCTCAGCCTACGCCCACCGAAGCGCCCAAGCCTACCGATGCTCCCGCACCCACTGAAGCCCCCAAGCCGACAGACGCGCCAGCACCGACCGAAGCCCCAAAGCCCACCGAAGCGCCGGCTGCGCCGGCTGAAGGCGGCAAGACTGTGGTGGTCGTCACCGCCGAAGATTCGGTGTCGCTCGATCCCAGCCGCGCTTTTGAATTTGTGCCCGGGTTTGTTCACAAGCACACCTATCAAACGCTGGTGACCTTTCCAGACGATTCGGCCGCCGAAATTCGGCCGCAGCTGGCGGAGAAGTGGACGATTTCGGATGATGGCAAGACCTACACGTTCTCGCTGAACAAGGCGGCCAAATTCTCGGATGGCAAGCCCGTCACATCGAAGGACGTGCTGTTCTCGTTCATGCGCCTAAAGAACATCAAGGGCAACCCGTCCTCGTTGTTCGCCGCAACCAGCATTGACAAGATTGAAGCCAAAGACGACAACACCGTCGTCATGACGCTGGCTAATCCGAATCCAGCTGTCTTGTCAATTCTGACCGGCAGCTTTTTCAGCGTGATGAACAGCGAAGCGGTGAAGGCCAAGGGCGGCACCGATGCCGAGGATGCCGACAAGTCTGACAAAGCCGAAGAGTGGCTGAATTCCAATTCAGAAGGCAGCGGCCCCTACAAGCTGGTCAAATGGGAAAAGAAAGTCGAAGTGGTTCTGGAGCGCAACGCCGCCTACTGGGGCCCGGCGCCCGCCATCGAACGCGTGGTGATTCGCAACGCGCCCGAAGCCGCGACGCAGAAGCTGCAGCTTGAAGCCGGCGAGGCCGATATCGCCTTCGACCTGAGCGCCGACCAGGTGCCGTCGCTCAAGACAAACGACAAGATAAAGGTCTACGAAGGTCCGGGCAATGTCGTGTTCTTCCTCCTGATGAATGCCGACAAGGCCATCGGCAAAGAGATGGCCGATGCCAAAGTGCAGCAGGCTGTGCGGCTGGCGCTGGATTACGAGGGCATCAAGGCGCTGACCGGCGGAAAGTCGGCCACCCCCGCCTCGGTGATTCCTGTCGGATTCATCGGCGCCTACGGCGAAGACAAGGCGCCCAAGCGCGATGTCGAAGCCGCTAAAGCGTTGCTTGCTGAAGCTGGCCTGGACAAGGGCCTGACCGTGGCTTTGGACTATCCCGACTTCAGCAACTCAGGCGTCAACTTTGCCACGCTGGCGCAAAAGATCCAGGCCGACCTGGCTGAAGCCGGCATCACTGTGGAACTGAAGGGCGCCGAAGTCGGCGTGTGGCTTGCGGCGTATCGCGACGGCAAGTCGGCCTTCACGCTCTCGCTATGGGGCCCCGACTTCCTCGATCCGGGCAATTACCTTGAATTCCTGCCGGAGTACAAAGTTGGCAAGCGCGCCAACTGGACGAACGCCAATTCTGACAAGGCGATTCAGGATATCCGCGACAAAGCTGCGGTCGCCACCGCGCCCGAAGAGCGCGTAAAGCTCTTTGGCGAAATGCAGGACTTCCTGCAGAAGAACGGACCGTTTGCGCCGCTGCTTCAGGCGGGCACGCAGATCGGTTACTCGTCCGCGTTGAAGGGTTTCATCTATAACCCGGCTTGGCGCGTCAACATCGCGTTGCTTGACAAGTAAGCCTAAGGCGATTGAGCGGTGAGGCAATGGGCGGTGAGGCAGTGGGCGGCGAGGCGGTAAACGGTGAGGCGGTAAGCGGTGAGAAGTAAGCGGAAATCCGGTTACCCTTCCACTGCTCACCGTCACACCGCCCCCTGCCTCTCCGTCGCACCGCCCACTACCTCACCGTCACACCGCCCACCGGCCACTGCTTACAGGTCGCCAATAGTCATGCAGCTGATTCGCTTTCTCATCCGACGCGTGGTGCTGTCGGTGCCGTTGCTGGTTGGCGTAACGTTGCTGACGTTTGTCATCTCTCATACAGTGCCGAGCGACCCGCTGGTCTCAAACCTCGGACAACGCGCGATGAGCGATCCCAAGGTCGTTGCTGCGTTCAAATCGGAATGGGGGCTGGATCAGCCGTTGCCGGTGCAATACCTGACCTATCTGCGCAATCTGCTGAGCGGCAATCTCGGAAAGTCAATTCGCACACGCCGCCCTGTGCTGGACGATCTGCGCGCATTCGCACCTGCCACTGCGGAACTGGCGCTGGCGTCGATTGCGGTGGGCATGCTCGTGGGCATGACGCTGGGCGTGGTATCTGCAGTCAACCGCAACAAACCGATCGATCACGTGGTGCGTTTCTTCTCGTTGACCGGGGTAAGCCTGCCGGTGTTTTGGCTGGCCCTGATTCTGCTGTATGTGTTTTACGCAAAGCTGGGGTGGGTTTCCGGGCCCGGCCGCCTGGATGCTGGACTACAGGGCCCGGCAAAAATCACCGGCTTTATGACGATCGATGCAATCGCGGCAGGACGCTTCGATCTGTTGCGCAATGCCGTCTCGCACCTGATCTTGCCCGCGATCGTGCTGGGCTCATTCGCCTCCGGGCTCATCTCGAGGGTGACCCGCTCTGCCATGCTTGAAGTGCTGGGCAACGACTACATCCGGACCGCGCGCGCCAAGGGATTGTTGCAGAGCGCTGTCGTGTTCAAACACGCGTTGAGAAACGCGCTGATCCCCGTAGTGACGGTGATCGGCTTGTCATTCGCCAACCTGCTGGCCGGAACAGTGTTGACCGAGCGCATCTTCGCCTGGCCGGGCATTGGCGGGTATGCGTTTCAAGCTTCGACCACGCTGGACTTTCAAGCCATCATGGGCGTGAGCTTGTTTGTTGGGCTGATTTTTATCTTGTCGAACTTGATCGTCGATATCCTGTACTTTGTGCTGGACCCGCGCATGCGGGTGGACTAAATCGCAGAACGATCGCCAAAGCGATGACGCCAATTCCCGTTCGCCCGGTCATTACCCGATCCGCAACTGTGGCGGCCGGCCGCTTTTTGCGGCGCAATCCGCTGGCCACAGTGGGATTGATCCTGCTTGCCGCCTGGCTCTTTATCAGCGTGGCCGCGCCGCTCGTTTCACCCGCCGAGCCGCGCAAGCAGAACATTGCCAAACGCATGACGCCGCCGAGCGGCGCCTTTCCGTTTGGCAGCGACCAGCTCGGCCGCGACGTGATGACGCGCGTGTTTTATGGCGGCCGCACCTCGTTGCCCGGCGGCATCGTCGTGGTTGTCTGCGCCATGCTGATTGGCACATTTCTGGGTGCGATCGCCGGCTTTGTGGGCGGCTGGGTCGACGAGCTTGTCATGCGCATGACCGAAGTGTTTTTGGCGTTTCCGACCATCATTCTGGCGATGACCATCGCCGCCGCGCTGGGTCCCAGCTTGATCAACGCCATCATCGCGATGATCGTGGTGTGGTGGCCCGGATTTACGCGACTGGTGCGCGCACAGGTGATGTCCACCAAGCGGCGCGAGTATGTCGAAGCCGCCCGAGCGCTGGGCGTCTCGCCCGCGCGGCTGCTATGGCGCACAATCTTGCCCAACTGCATCGCGCCCATCATCGTGCTGGCGACAACGGATCTTGGCACCGCGATTCTGGTCTTTGCGGGGTTGAGTTTTCTCGGCCTGGGCCCGGACCCGTCTGTGCCCGAATGGGGACGCATGATCGCAGACGGCACGCAGTTTTTTGACCAATGGTGGATGTCCGCTTTTCCGGGGCTGGCAATCTTCACGATTGTGCTCGCGTTTAACTTTATCGGCGACGGCGTGCGTGATGCCCTTGATCCGCGCCTGCGCAATGAGTGAGCGTTACGATTCACCAGAAGCGACTCCAGTGACGGAACACCGTGAATATCTTCCATGAACCTGACAGACGATACCGTTCGCTCCCTGATCGATGCGATGGCCGCCGCAATGATGCGCCAGGATGATGAAGCCGTTGCAAGCTTTTTTGCGGAAGATGCCGTGATGGTTGTGCCATCTGCGCGCCTGGTTGGCCGGGCCGCTATTCTCGAGGCCGGACGTCAGTTCAACATGCAGTTCACGAACATTGCGATTGCTGTGACGGATGTTGTTTATTGCGCGGGCAAAGGCGTTGTGGAATGGCGCTTTTCCGAAACCCGCAAGCACGACGGCTGGACGCATGTGATGGAAGATGCCATTGTCTTCCATTTGCGGCCGGACGGCAAAGTGAGCTACTGGCGCGAATACTTTGACCCCAATCAGTTACAGTTGGTCTAGGCTTGCGAAGCCGACATGGCGGCCGGGGACGAGCCGATCTCACGAGCTTTGCAGCAAATACGAATGGAAAGTGATATGCCTGATTACACCAAACGCCTGGCCGCAGTGCAAAACGCGATGGCCTCCCAAAAAGTCGACCTGATGTTTTTGCCGTATTCGGCAAACCTGAACTATGTCACCGGCATCGAGCGCGAAGAGCAGAACTTCGGCAATACGATGTATCCAGGCGACTGGATGATGGGCGCGTGGATCGCGCCGGGCCGCGCGCCAGTGCTCACGCTGCCGCGCATGCAGGCGGAGTTCCACGGCACCGTTGCCGGCTACGACGTGCGCGTGCTGCCCGATGCCGGAGATCCGGTCGTGCTGGTCGGCGAGGTGATTGCCGGGCTGGGCGTTTCGGGTGCGGCAACAGTAGCGATCGAGGATCGCGCGCGCGCCGAGACGGTGTTGCACATCCAGTCGCTGCTGCCGCAAGTGCGTTTCGCGTCAGCGTCGGACATCCTGCGCCCGCTGCGCGTGATCAAAGGCGAGGACGAGCTGGCCATATTGCGCAAAGCGGGCGAAATCACCGAAGCGGCGTATGTCGCCACGCTGGGCAATCTGCGCCACGGCATGACCACGCTGGACTTGATCACCGAGGTCAACTTTCAGCTGAAGAAACACGGCTCGCTGGCGCCGTCGTTTCAGACCAGCTTCTACAACATGGGCCGCAACTTCCCTTTTGACTTTCACAACAAAGAGGAGGTGTTGCTGATCCCGCTGGAGCCGCCGGTGTCGATTTCTTTTGACTTCGGATCGGTGTTGGATGGCTACTGCTACGACTATGGCCGTTCGGTCTACTTTGGCGAACCGGATGCCGAGTATCGCAAGATCTATGGACTGGTGATCGCCTCGCAGGCGGCGGGTATTGCGGCGCTAAAGGCGGGCAACACGTGCGAGCAAGCCGATGCAGCGGCGCGCGCGGTGATTTCCGACGCCGGGTATGGTTACGCGTTTCGGCATCGGCTGGGCCATGGCATCGGCATGGATGTGCACGAGCCGCCCTTTCTGACCAAAGGCGGCACCACGGTGATGAAGCCGGGCATGTGCTTCACTATCGAGCCCAGCATCTTTGTGCCGCACCAGTTTGGCGCGCGTGTCGAAGACATCGTTGTGGTCGGCGAGAAGAGCGGGATTGCGTTGACGACGCAATTCAAAGAGTTGCGCGTGATCTGACGCAGCAGGAACCCGATTCCGGAAGCGGAATCGGGTTCCTGACGTTCACTGGCGCGGCACAAACTTAAAATCGCAGCGCGAATCGCCCAACCCGATGGCGGTGGGCCGCACAAGCCGATGGGTGGGGTGATCGTCCATAAAGCGCTCGTCGGTCTCGCAGAAGATCGGGATCAACTCGGGCGTGCCGGCGCGCTTCATCGCTTCGCACCAGTTGCATTGAGTGACAAAAAAGCGCACGCTCTGCGGCGTGTAATGATCAAGCTCGCCTTCGCAGGAAAAGAAGCGCATGGCGGTTTGAAAGCGGCGCTCAAGCTCGTCGGCCGGCAGCGCAAAGCCCGGCTCGGGCGGGCTGGTGAGGTTTAGCGGCGGCGCATTTTGTTGCGCCGAGTCTGGCGCCGTGGCTTCGGCGCTGTGGCTGACTTTGCCGCTCTCAATCACGCATTCGCGGATCAGCGCCAGCGCGCGATCCTGAGGCAGCAGGCGCTGCAGCGCGCGATATACGTCGACAAAAGGCTGCAATTCAGCCGAGAGCGCGTCCAGGTCGCGCGGGCTGCTGGGCAACAATGCTGGCGGCACGTCGGCCCCGGTCTCGAGGAGCAACGCCTCGGCGCGCGCGGCGCCGAGTTCGGCGCTCAAGATATGGCGGCAAACGGTCGACTGATAGCGATTGGGGCGCATGCGCCGCCACTATACTCGCGCGCATGATCCAGCGCATGCGCTTCGGCATTCGGTTTAACAGCGATTCGGGCGGGATTCGCGATGTGGTGCGCTGGGCGCAGCTGGCCGAATCGCTTGGCTTTGATGATTTCTGGTATTGCCAGGATCTGATGAAGCGCGATGCCTGGGTAACGCTCACGGCGGTGGCCGCGGCGACGACGCGCATCCGTGTGGGCACCTGCATTGTCAATCCATTTACGGCCAGCCCTGCTGAAATTGCCATGCATGCCGCCAGCTTGCAGGAGTTTTCGGACGGCCGTTTTGTGCTGGGCATCGGCCCGGGGGATCCGCCGTATCAGAAATGGGTTGGGCTTAAACAGGCGCGCCCGCGCGCGGGGCTGGCCGAAGCCATCTCGATTTTGCGCGCTCTTTTTCGCGGCGAGGAGGTCAACAGCGACGGCGACGTTTTTCGCTGGCGCGGCGCGCGGCTGCGAATGCCGATTCCACCGCAGCCAATTCCCATTTACGTGGGCGGGCAAGGGCCACGCGTGTTGGAGCTGGCTGGCGAGGCCGGCGATGGCGCGTTGCCGATCATGTTTCCGCCTGAGACGATCGACGCCGTTGGCGGACATATCCGCGCTGGCGCTGCGAGGGTTGGAAACTCGATGGATAAATTTGACCTCGCCGCTTGTGTGTGGTGGTCGATGGCCGACACCCGTGCCCAGGCCGAGGACGCGTTGCGCTATTTGGTCGCTTATTACGGCCCCTCGTTGCGGCTGGAGACGCTGGCGCCGGTAGGATTGTCGCCGGCGGATTTCGACGCCATTCGAGAGGCCTGGCAAGCAAACGATATGACGCGCGCCATGGCACTGGTCACTCCGCGCATGTTTCGCCTCGCCATCGTCGGCTCGCCCGATGAATTGATTGAGCGCGTGCGATGGCTGCAACAGCGCGGCGCCACGCAGATCAACATCGGACCCCCACTCGGACCCGATCGCGAACGCGCTCTGCGCCTGACTGCTGAGCGGGTGTTGTCTGCATTTCGGTGAGCGGATAACGCTTCATCATGTCACCGCTCACCGCTCACCGAAAATTCGGCAACACCCGCTCGCCGAGATAGCTGATCGTGCGCAGGGGGTTGGGACCGAGTGGCGGGCCAAAACTGAGATGGCTAACGCCGGCGTCGGCCAGCGGCCGTAGCCGCGCGATGAGTGCCTCGGCATCGCCCACCACGCCAATGCGCAGCATGGCGTCGCTGACCATGCCAATGGCCTTCTCTTGATCCTGCTCGACCATAAGCGTCCGCTCGATCGGACGAAAATCGTCTTGCGAAACGCCCAGCCGTTCATATATCAATGGGCTGAGCGCGTGGCCGTAATAGGCGATTTTCTGTGCCAGGCTGCGGCGGGCGGCGCTGCGGTCGCTATCGAGCGACACCCAGATGCACGCGGCCAGATCGAATGGCGCAGATGAAGTGCGCCGCGCCAGCCCTTCGTTGATGATCGGCCGCACGCTGAAGTAGTGCTCGGGCGGGAAGAGCAGCGGCAGCACGCCATCGCAGGCTTCGCCGGCCAGACGCAGCATGCCAGGGCTCATCGCGCCGAGGTAAATCGGCGTCTGGCGCGGAGCTTTGAAGCGCAAATAAGCCTCGTCGCCCCACTTCAAATGTGCGCCGGGCAGAGCCGCCCGCTCGCCGCGCAGCAAGCGCTGAATGGCGTCAATGGTCTCGCGCATCATGCCCAGGGGCCGATCCTGCTCGATGCCCACCCACTTCAAGAACTCGCCCGCACCGGCAGCCAGCCCGAGATTGAAACGATTGCCGCTCAATTCATCCATCGTGGCGGCGAACATGGCCAGCTCGGCTGGATGCAGGGTATACGGGTTGAGGATGCACGAACCGATCTCAATGCGTGTGGTGGCTGCTGCGATGGCCGGCAAAATCGCCTGCGCGCTGCGCAGGAACAAATCGTTGCTGACCCAGAACTGGTCAAATCCGGCGTCTTCAGCCGCCTGTGTGAGAGCGATGTAGTCGCGCGCCGGCAAGTCGTTGTTAAAGCGCAGGCTGAAGCGCATCAGGGCACCCACGCATCCGCTTCAACTTCGACCAGATACGCGTCGCCGACCAGTTCAGCAGCCACGAGCGTGTTGGCCGGGCGTATGTCCCCAAAGACCTCGCCATGCACCCGTGCAGCCGCTTCCCAGTCCTCGATGCGCCGCACATAGATGCGTGTGCGCACGACATCGCGCAACGACGCGCCCAGCTCGGCCAGCGCGCGCTCGATCTTGGTAAGTGCGAAACGCGTTTGTTCGGCGGCGTCGGCGCCGATGACCGAACCGTCGGCTGCCGTGGCTGTTGTGCCGCTCACGCAGATCAACGGGCCAATGCGCACGGCGCGCGCGTAGCCGGCGAGCGCCTCCCAGTGTGTGCTGGTTGACACGCTCAGACGCCGCGGATCGCTGGGCTGCACCGTGTTGGCTTCGCCCGAATCATCGCTGTCGTCGTCCAGCAGCCGCTTAACGGTCATTGCGCGTCTCTGTCAAGATCTCGGTGACGAGGAAGAGCTTGTTGTCCATCTGATGCAGCTTGCTCAGCAGGCCGCTCTGCATCTGTGGCTCGTAAAACACGGCGCGAAAGCTCTCCATATCCGGCCATTCGGCGGTGGTCATGAATTTATACGGCGATTGCGTGCCGGGCGGCCAGGCATGATTGATCACAGCGAAGTCGGTGCGAATCACGCCTGGCATGCCGGCGTTTTCAGCCTGATGCTCGGTGGTGCGCCAGCGCATGAATTCTTCTTCATTCATGCTTGGGGCGAGATTGTATAGAACAGTCAGTCGAACCATGGTCAGGATGATAGTGGCGAATCACACTTTGGGTGTGGCGGGTGCAGCCGATTCACCCGCGCGTGGCGCGAACTACGACGTGGCCCTAAAATAACGCCATCGTGTCCTTTCTATCGCCTGATTTGATTGGCTTGCTCATATCGTGACAGGTCCATGTTTCGGAAGGAATTGGAGACTATGACAACAGACCGGAAGATTGATCAGTTGCAGCGCAACATCGGCATGGAGTTGGTTCGCGCCACCGAAGCGGCCGCGACAATGGCCGCGCAGCATCTGGACCGCGGTGAGCTCGACACCGCGAATGGGGCTGCGGCTGCGGCCATGAAGGGTGTATTGCAGACGATTGAGATGGACGGCATGGTTGCGATCGGCGAAGGCGGCGATGCCAGCGCGTCTGTGCTCTTTCATGGGGATACCGCCGGCACCGGGCAAGGCATAAAGACGGATATCGCGCTGGATGCGATCGAAGGCACACCCGCTCGAACGCTGCATCGCCCCGATGCCTTGTCGCTGGTTGCGGTGGCCGATCGAGGCAGCATGTGGGACCCAGGGCCGATCCAGTATGTCTATGCGATCGCGGTCGGCCAGGAGCTGCGTGACCGGATCGATCTGACGCACGATTTGCGGACTAATCTCAGCCGCATCAGCGCGGCGCTGAAATGCAAGATGCGCGACCTGAATGTGCTGGTGCTGGACCGCTCGCGCCACGCCGATCTGATCAAGCAGATCAATGCGTGCGGCGCGCGCGTCAAGCTGCACTATGGCGGCTTTGTTGCGGGAGCGGTGTTGTCCGGCATCCCCAACACAAATGTGGATGTCATGATCAGCACCGGGCTGGCGAACGATGCGGTCTTGGCCGCCGCCGCGGTGAAAGCGTTGGGCGGCGCAATGGAAATTCGGCCCGATCCGCAGAGCGCGGAAGAAGCAAGCACGGTGCGCGACATGCTTGGTTTTCGTGCGGACATGGTTCTTGACCAGGACGATTTGATCCGCTCAAGCGATGTTTTTGTCGCCGCGACCGGCATTACCGAAGGCAGCCTGTTGCATGGCGTGCGCTTTGGCCGGCAGGGTGTGGAGACCGACAGCCTGGTCATTCATGAGCGCACCGGCTCGTTGCGCTATGTGCGCGGCGTGCTGCAGCGCAAGCAGCTGGCGCGCGCTACCGTGCAGCACGATGGCGAAGGCGGATAGCAAGGCAGCGTCCGTCAAAGCCGGCGCAAAAACTGCTCTGGGTTTTGCAAAAAACTGCGTGTGATGCGCACGTGCTCGGTGTCGTCAAAAGCCACAGGCGCGATTGCGCCCTCGCGAAATTCAAGAATGGTTGCGCCGGGCAAGGCCATCAGCAGCGGCGAGTGCGTGGCAATGATGAATTGCGCGCGCTCGGTCAGCATGTGCTTGATCAGCGAAATCAGCGTGAGCTGGCGCTGCGGCGATAACGGCGCTTCGGGCTCATCCAGCAGATAGAGCCCGTTGGACGCAAAGCGCTGCTGAAAGAACTCAAGAAAGCCTTCACCATGCGAGCGGGTGTCGATACCCCCGCCGTAGCGTGACTGCAGCGCGCCAAGCTGTCCGCTGAGCGCGCCACGGCCCAGCGCGCGCGCGTAGGCCGAGCTGTTCTTGAGCGATTCGTCAAGAGCCTGTCGCTCACTGACAAGATCGGCGCGCAATTGCGCCATGCGTTTGGCAAAGCCAAAAAAGTCTTCAGCGCGCAGAAACAGCCCGCGGCGCGTCTTTTTTGTCCACGCCAATCGTGTGTGTGCGGCCAAGTCGCGCGCGGCGGCGAGGGTGGGGTCGCGGCTGGTTTCCTGTTCACCAGCGGTGGGCAGCTCGGTGGCGCAGGCGATGGCCTCCAGCAGCGTGCTCTTGCCGCTGCCGTTTTCGCCCACAAATAGCGTGATCGGCGACTCAAACGTAAGGCGCGGCTGCGCCTGAACCAGCGGCAAGCTGAACGGGTAGCGCTTTGGGTCTGCGCTATCGCGAAGCTGTATCGCCAGCGATTTCAGGTGTATGCCGGGCGGGGCGAATGGCATGCGTGGATTGTAGTTGGGGAGGATCAGTCGTTTAGGCCCGTTATGGGCAAATACACAGGAACGCCAACACGTATGGCACGCTGCAAAGTGCCTGCCTGACCGCCGGGGTTTATGACTGTTAGGTTGTGCAAGCCAACCGGCGCGCCTGCCGGGATGATTGCGCTTACTTGATCCTCGCTGATGCGCGTGACCGCTGTGAGCGGAATTGAATCCAGCAAAACGACGGGTGTGCTGATGAAATTGGTGCCGCTGATTGTGATTGGAGTTGGCACGTCACGTGCCTGAATCAATCGGCTCGAGACATCAGAGATGACAGGCGTGTTCCACGAACTGAGTGTCACGTCGTCCAGAATGTTGGCGTCGTCATAAACTCGGAGTGTGATGGTGACGGTACGACCTTTCCATGGAGTTTTGTCTACCCAATGATGTATTGGACTGATTGAGATATTAGGGTCGTATTCGGTGTTCAGTATGGTTTTTGAGACCCCATCTGTAATGCTGACTTGGATCGAACCCCGGGAGTCAGTCATGAAGGCAAGTGTGGGTTTATGTAGAGTTGGTGAGAGAAAAACGGTCTGAGAAATTGCGCTGTAGTATTTCATGGCAAGCGCAAATTGACCAAAGTGTATGCTGGAAATTATCGGATCTACTAGTAGTGGGCTCGTGCCGGCTTCGTACTCCCAACCCGATAGACCTTCTTCAAAGCTGCCATTGCGAATGATGTTGTCCGGATCCCAGAGGTAGGGCCGAAAAACCCCTTGATATGGCATTCCCATAAACAGTCGAATCGCTCTTTGCCCAGTCGCATATCCGGCTTCTGCTGATAAAAATGAAGTGAAATATGCAGATGTGCCGATCTGTGGCCACGGACTGGGAAAACTCGCAAAGAAAAACCGCCTCTCACCGTTGTCATCCGTGGCGTCGGCTAGATTGATTTGTTGCGGGTCGATGCTCGCGGAGACACCCGACAAGGGAGTTATCCGGCTGTCTGTAACCCGGATGTCCCACGACCATGCATACAAAATCGTGCTGATATCGCCGTCTTCAGAGGCAGGCCAGTTTTCCGTATTGCCTGCTTTGTCGATTGCCTGTGATCTGAAATAGACGCTGCCTCCGTAATTGTTGGCTTTCAATTGTTTTCCTAACTCACTTGTCCTTAACCAGCTTACCCATGGCCCAGGCTTGCCAATGCGATACTGAATTTCATAAAAGGCTATGCCAGCTGGACCATGATCAAGTCCATTCCAACTGACATAGTCGTCGGGTGTAAACCAGCCATTTCGCTGCGAAGAATGAGTTAAGTGAAACCACACTGACGTTGGTGGAACGCGCGAGCTTGGCGCCTGAGAATCGTTCCAACGAGCATCCGGCAATTCATCCAGACCCAAAGTAGTCACTCGACTCACTACGACGCTCGCGTACGGGATGCTCTCAACATATGATGCCAGCTTGACGAGTTGCTGGCCGTTTTGGCCATAATCGACGCGTGTGAACCAAATCTCATTGTCATTGGGCGACCAGGTGCTTGACCAAACATCGATCAATGGTTGCCCCGGGCTATATGCCATTGATGTTGAAAACTCGCCATTTGCCAAATACGCGACCATCAGGTCGTTCCAATTGTCACCGTTCGCGTCACCGTCATATGCGATAAATTTACCGTCATGTGACCACACTGGGCTACTCATATATGGCAGGCTGGTCTTGTCAACGGGTTGAGCGCCGTCATGGTCAGTCATGACAAGCATGCCCACATTTGAATTGGCCTGCGCGCGCGCCCAAGACATGCGGCCATCGATCGAAACGGCCGGCCCATATTCATGTTCTGGTGTGGATGTAATCCGCCGCAACCCGCTCCCATCGCCGTTCATCACATACATTTCCTGATTGCCATCGCGATTGCTGATAAACGCGATTCGGCCATCGGGCGCAAAGGAAGGCGAAGAGTCGATGCCGGGTGAATTGGTCATCTGGATCAGGCCGCTGCCGTCCCAGTTCATCACGAAGATTTCGAAGTTCCCTGTGCGGTTGGAAACAAATGCGATCTTCTGGCCGTTAAAGCTGAGCTCAGGCCGGATGTCGGCGGCTGGATTGCCCGTGGCATTGTTTTGGCCTCCTAAGTCGCCATTAGCCCGATAGACCTCCCAGTTGCCATCGCGATATGACTGAAAAACCACGCGACTGTCCGTTGCCAGGGCATTGCTGTCAGCGCCTTCACGCGTGGTGGAATGGACGGCCTCGGATTCACCGCGATCCAGCTTGGCAACCGCCGAAGGTGGAGCGTCGATTTGAGCCACCCGCACCGCGAACAGGCGCATTTTCTCCGAATGCAGTGGATCAGCCGGCGTCAGGCGCAAAGCTGAAAGCGGCAGCGCGGGCGAGATCAGTGATGCGAATAAGATGACCGTTGGCAGGACGGATCGAAACCATGCTATCCTCATTTGGAATCCCCACAAAATACGTGCAGGATATTCTCCACAGGCGACGCATTCTGACAACTCGACGCGCTAGAACTCATCCTAAAATGTGGATTCCACCTGGCTTGCACACTTGAAACGTTGGCGAAAAAGGTGGGGCCCACATTTTCAGGATGAGTTCTACAGCCAGCTGCGCCTGCTGGCCTGGCTGTATCTATAATCCTCCGCTAAAGGAAAACCCATCGCATGCGCCGGCTATTCGGCTTTCTTCGACCCCACCGCCGCTTCTTTATCGCGCTGACCATCGTCAACGTCTTGCTTTCGGCCATGCTGACGATTGGCCCGCTGGTCACCAAGGCCATCGTCGACGACGTGATCGGCGCGCGCCGGCTCGACCTGTTGCTGCCCTATGTCGGCATATTCTTGCTGGTCACGGCCGTGCGCACGACCATGACCTATTTCTACTCATATGGCCAAAACAAGCTCGGCCAACTGATCATGACCGATGTGCGCGCTGCCTTGTATCGCAAGATGCTGGCGCTACAGTTCAGCTTTTACGACAAGGAACAGACGGGCCGGCTGATGTCGCGCATTAGCAGCGATGTCGAAAGCACACGCTTGTTTCTTTCGCAGATTCTGGTCGAGTCGTTTAGCCACATTTTTACGATTACGCTGGCCAGCATCGCCATGTTGCTGCAAGACGCGCTTCTTGCGGCAATTGCCATCGGCCCGATGCTGGCCTCTGGCTTTGGCTTGTATCTGATTCACAAAAGCCTGGCCGGCCCTTGGAGCAAACAGCATGAGCGCTTTGCCAAGCTCTCGGCCACCCTGCAGGACAGCCTCTCAGGCATTAAAGTGGTCAAAGCTTTTGCGCAGGAAGCGCAAGAAGAGCGCAAGTTTGACGATACGGTGCAGGAAGTCAAAGCCGGCAATATCGAAATCCAGGACAGATGGAACTATCGCTGGATGTTTGTCGGCAGCATTGGCCGCTTTATGCAACTGGTGTTGTTCGGAGTGGGCGGCTATCGGGTCATGAACGGCGACATCAGCATCGGCACGCTGGTGGCGGTGATCAGCCTGAGTCTGCTGCTGCTCGGCGCCATCAACGCGCTGGGCGCGCAGTTGACGGCATTCAGCCAGACGGCCACCGCCAGCGTGCGCATCTACCAGCTGCTGGACGAACCGGTGACCATTCGCTCGCCGCGCGATCTGCCCGCCAGCGCCGCTGATCCCATTCGTGGAGAGATTGATTTCAAGAATGTTAGCTTTGCCTACGCCACGTCAAAAGCCTCGGTGCTTAAGCAGATCGATCTGCACGTGCCGGCTGGATCGTCGCTGGCCTTGGTCGGCGCCACTGGAAGCGGCAAGAGCACGTTGATCAACCTGATCGCCCGCTTCTACGATCCCAGCAGCGGCCAGGTGTGCGTTGACGGCAAAGACATCAAGACGCTTGATTTGGCCGCGCTGCGGCATCAAATCGGCTACGTGTCGCAGGACAACCTGCTGTTCTCGTCAAGCATTGCGGAGAACATCGCCTTTGGGCGGCCAGATGCCACGCAAGAGGAAATCGAGCGCGCGGCCAAACTGGCTCAGGCGCACGATTTCATTCTCAAAATGAAAGACGGCTACAAAACCCGCATCGGCGAACGCGGCGTGGGTTTGTCTGGCGGCCAGCGCCAGCGCGTGGCCATTGCCCGGGCAATTCTGCTCGATCCAAAAATTCTGATCTTGGACGATTCCATGTCCGCCCTGGATGCGGAGACGGAGAAGCTGCTTCAGGCGGCCATCGCCACGGTGATGGCCGGGCGCACCACCATTCTGATCGCACATCGGCTTTCGACTGTCGAAAGGGCCGATCACATCATTGTGCTTAAGGAAGGCGCCATCATCGAGCAAGGCACGCATCGGCAATTGATCCAGGCCAGCGGCTACTACAGGCAAGTGCTTGAGTTGCAGCGCATGGCCACAACCGAGGCGCTCAACGAGCCTTTGGATGTCACACCGAAATTTCTGCCGGGAGGCGTCTAGTGCTGCGACGTCTGATCAAACCGGTGGCGCGGCCGACCGACATCTATGCCGAGTCGGGCGGGCCATCAGCGCCGCCGCCGCCAGCAAGAGACACATTACGGCGCATGTTTGGCTATCTGCGGCCGTATCGCGCGCGCTTTGTGTTCGCAATCTCGATTTACATGGCGTGCATCACGATCTCGCAGTTTTATCCGTATATCGACCGCATTCTGATCGACGACCACATCGCCAAGCGCAACCCGGATGGCTTTATCGGCATGCTGCTGCTGGCTGCCGGAGCGCACGTGGCGGTGTGGGTGGGTGTGCTGGCGCGCTCGCTGCTAATGTCGCGCCTCAGCTTGGATATTCTTGTCGATCTGCGCCGCGAGCTCTTTCACCACGTTGCCAACCTGTCGTTCAACTTTCACGAAAAAGAGCCGGTTGGCAAAACCATGACGCGCTTCATCGGTGACGCCAACACGCTCAATGACTTCCTGACCAACCAAATGGCCAACGTCGCGCACGACATCATGGCCGGAATCATGGTCATTGCGCTGATGCTGGCGATCAACCCGGCGTTGACCGCGATTGCGCTGTTCATGCTGCCTATATTGACGCTTCTGGGCATTTACATGCGGCCGCGTTTGCACGAAGGTTGGGATCGCGTGCGCGAGAACATGACGCTGTTCAATATCTTTCTGGCGGAAAACATCGCCGGCATGCGCGTCATTCAGGCATTTGTGCGCGAGAACGTCAATCTCGAACAGTTTCGCAAGGCCAATGCGCGCGTGGTGACCGAGTGGATGAAAGTCATCAGTTTGCAGGCGTGGTTCTCGCCATTGGTCGAGATTACGCGCGCCACCGCGCTGGTAATCATTCTGTTTTTGGCGGCGCGCCAGTTTGATTGGGTGGGCGGCGACGCCCTGACAGTCGGCACGCTGGTGGCGTTTACCGCTTATATCTCCAACTTGTGGGCGCCGATCAGCACGCTCACCAACCTTTATGTGGTCATGCAGGCGACGCTCGCTTCGGCCGAAAAAGTCTTTCAACTTCTGGACACGCCGCAGGGGATCAAAGACGCGCCCGCGGCAAAGCAACTGCCGCGTGCCGTTGGCGAAGTGCGCTTCGAAGACGTCAGCTTTGGCTATGATCCTGCGCGGCCGGTGCTCAAAAACATCAATCTCAGCATCGAGCCCGGACAGATGGTGGCGCTGGTGGGACAGACCGGCAGCGGCAAGACCACGATCGCCAGCCTGGTCTCGCGCTTTTACGATATTCAAAGCGGACGCATCACCATTGATGGCTTCGACATCCGCACGGTTACGCAGCGTTCGCTGCGCGAGCAGGTGGGCATGGTGTTGCAGGAGCCGTTTATCTTCTCGGACACGATTGCCAGCAACATTCGCTACGGCCGCCCCAACGCGTCGATGGACGAAGTGATCGCCGCGGCCAAACTTGCCAACTGCCACGACTTTATCGATAAACTCAACGATGGTTACCACACTGTGGCGACCGAGCGCGGGTCGATGTTCTCTGTCGGTCAGCGGCAGTTGATCAGCATCGCGCGGGCGATTTTGGCCGATCCGCGCATTCTGGTGCTGGATGAAGCCACCAGCGCGGTTGACACTGAAACCGAGATGCTGATACAGCAGGCGTTTGAACGCCTGATGCGCGGCCGCACTTCGATCGTGATTGCCCACCGCTTGTCCACCATTCGCAAAGCCGATCAGATCGTCGTGCTGAAAGACGGCCAGATCATGGAAGCGGGCAGCCACGCGGCCTTGATGCAACGTGGCGGCTACTACGCGCAATTGGTTAATGCGCAAGCCGCGGGCGAGCACTAGCCCAACATTTTGATGGCGCTGCCGGCGACCAGCGCCACTGATAGCGGCAATGCGTCTTCGTTAATCTGAAATCGCGGCGAGTGATGCGGCTCTGTCATGCCCTGTGACTGGCTGCCCGCGCCGACAAACACATACGCGCCCGGCACGGCCTGCAGGAAATAGGCGCAGTCTTCGGCGCCCATGGTGCGGCGGTCGTTTTCGATGCGCCCATCGCCCACCAGTTCGCGCGCCACGCTGCGGACGATGTCCGACATGGCCGCGTCGTTGACCGTGGCTGGCGCGCCGCCCTCAAAGAATGTCACGCGCGCACTGACGCCCATGGCCTGCGCCACGCCGGTGGCAATCTCGGTGATGCGCGTGCGCAGCGTGTCCATCACGTCTTTCTTGAACGAGCGGATGGTTCCCTTGAGCTCCACGGTGTCCGGAATGATGTTTGGCGCGCTTCCGCCGTGGAAGGAGCCGATCGTGACGACGCCCTGATCCAGCGGGCTGACATTGCGCGACACGATGCTCTGCAATGCGGCCACAATCTGCGAAGCGGCCAAAATCGGATCGGCGCCCTCATGCGGACTGGCGCCGTGCGCGCCGCGGCCGGTGACCTGGATGCCAAATGTGCCGGCGGCGGCCATCATGGGGCCGTCGGTGATGGACACAGTGCCGGTCTCGCTAATGCTCCAGACGTGCATGGAAAGCGCGCGCGTGGGAGCGGGGTTGGCCAGCACGCCGTCGGCGATCATCGCGCGGGCGCCGCTGATGATCTCTTCGGCCGGCTGAAAAACGAACTTCACGGCGCCGCGCCATTGATCGCGGTGCTTGGCCATCAGGCGCGCGACGCCCAGGCCGATTGACGTGTGAGCGTCATGCCCGCATGCGTGCATCTTGCCGTCGATGGTCGATTTGAAAGCGACGTCGACGGCTTCGTGAATCGGCAGCGCATCCATGTCAAAACGAAGCAACAAAGTCTCAGGGCCGGGTTGCCCGCCTTCCATCAGGCCGACCACGCCGGTCTTGCCTACACCGGTTTGCACTTCGTAGCCCAGCTCGTTCAGCGTCTTGGCAACGATGCTGGCGGTTCGCACTTCCTCAAACGCAAGCTCAGGGTGCGCGTGTAGATCGCGCCGCACGGCGACGAGTTGATCGCGCATGGCGTCGGCATCTGCGCGCAAGAGTGTCAGATCGAGCGTGGTCATGGCGCAAGTGTAGCAGGAGCGAGTGGCGTCATACCGGCAAAGCGGGCGGCTATTCCAGCATGCGCAGCGCGCTGGCGGTCATGAGCGCCACCGAAAGCGGCAGCGCATCTTCGTCAATTTGGAAGCGCGGCGAATGATGCGGCGCGTCGATGCCTTGCGCAACATTGCCCGCGCCGACAAAGGCGAACGCGCCCGGCACCGCTTGCAGAAATAACGCGCAGTCTTCAGAGACTGTGTTGCGGTAATCGGTCAGCACCCGCTCTGTCGGGACCAATTCGCGCGCCACGCTGGCGACGAGCGCGGCCATGGCAGGGTCGTTGACCGTCGCCGGCAATCCGCCGCCCGGCGAGAAAGCCACGCTGGCGCGAACGCCCATCGCCCGCGCAACGCCGTCGGCGATCTCGCCGATGCGCTGTTTGAGCTGGCGCAGCGTGGCGGCTTCGAAACTGCGGATGGTGCCCTTGAGCTCTACCGAATCCGGGATGATGTTATGCGCGCTGCCGCCATGAATCGATCCCACGGTGACGACGCCTTGGTCAAGCGGGCTGACGTTGCGCGACACAATGCTTTGCAGCGCTGAGATGATTTGCGCGGAAGCGACGACGGGGTCGGCGCCTTCTTGCGGGCTGGCGCCGTGCGCGCCGCGGCCTGTAAGGGTGATGTCGAAGATATCGATGGCGGCCAGCGTCGGGCCGGGCGTAATGGCGATGGTGCCGCTCGGCACCGTGCTCCACACGTGCATGGACAGCGCGCGGGTGGGGGCGGGGTTGAGCAGTGCGCCATCAGCGATCATCGCCGCGGCACCCTGGCCGATCTCTTCGGCCGGTTGAAAAACAAACTTGATCGTGCCGCTCCAGCGGTCGCGATGGCGGGCCAGCAAGCGCGCAACGCCCAACCCGATCGTGGTGTGCGCGTCATGCCCGCAGGCGTGCATGACATTGTCGTGGGTCGAGCGGAATGTCACGTCGGCGGCTTCGTGAATCGGCAGCGCGTCCATGTCAAAGCGCAGCAGCAGCGTTTGGGCGCCGGCGGCCGCGCCATCCAGCACGCCGATGACGCCGGTCTGACCGACTCCTGTTTGCACTTCGTAACCAAGTTCGGACAACGTTTTGGCGACGATGCCGGCAGTGCGAAACTCCTGGAACGATAGCTCAGGATGCGCATGCAGATCGCGCCGCATCGCGACGAGTGCGTCGCGCATGGCCTCGGCTTCGCCGCGCAGGTTAGCGGTAGTGAGATCGTTCATACGGCGATTTTACGGGAACGTGGCAAAAGAGGTGGGCCCTACCTTGAGGTGGAGCCCATCTTAAGGTATAGGCCACCTTAACGTGGGTACTTTGTCGAAACTGTCAGCAAGTGTCAGCTTTGCCGCACTTCCTGTACACTTCAGACATGGCGCGCAAATTTCTCTTGTCCATCGATGGCGGCGGCATTCGCGGCATCATTCCGCTGTGCGCATTGGTTGAGCTTGAAACGCAGTTGCGCAAGCCCGCGCGTGACGTATTTTCGTTTATGGCGGGCACCTCGACCGGCGCGATCATTGGCGCGGCGCTGGCGCGCGGCATGAGCGCTGTCGAAGCGCTGTCGATCTATGAAAAGCTCGGGCGCGAGGTCTTCAGGCTGGACGTGCTGGGGTTTATCTCTAGCCTGGGTTCGTTCAAATACCGCAGCAAAGCGCTGCACGACAAACTCGTGTCATTTGTGGGCGACCCGGTGCTCAACGAGCTGCCGCTGGATGTGATGTTCACATCCATGCGTGTGCGCGACGGCCGCCCTTATTTTTTCGTCAAGGACAACCCTGCCAACGCAGGCACCACCGGAAAACTACGCTTGTCGGATTGTGTCACCGCTTCGTCGGCCGCGCCCACGTTCTTCGATCCTTGGGAAGTGCCCGGCATTGGCCTGAGCATCGACGGCGGGCTGACCATCGCCGGCAACCCGTGCTACCAGACCTGCGTCGAAGCGTTTGACTACACGCCCGCAGGCACTTACGTTCCGGCCAACACCGGCGTCATCGCGCTGGGCACCGGCTATTATCCGACGCGCGCAAAACCGTCCAACTTGCTGGATTGGGTGCGCTTCATCATTGGCCAGCTGTTGGACGAACCCGCTGATCAGCAGACGCAACTGGTGCAACGCCACTACGTGCCGCAGGGCGCCACAATTTTTCGCTGGAATCCAGAATTGCCGCGCGAGATTGCAATGGACGATGTCGGCTCGATTTCGACCTTGATCGCCATCGGCAAAGAGCTGGCCAGCACCCTCGACTGGCACAAGATTCTGGCGGGCGATGCTGTTCAGGCGCAGCGCGCGTTTCCCGGCAAGTTGCCGCGCAACCTGGTGGACTAGCGCAATGGCCTCAATTCCCTACATTTCCGCGGCCGAAGTGCGCGCGGCATTGCCGATGGCCAAAGCCATCGACGTGATGCAGGAAGCCTTTCGCGCGCTTGGCGAAGGCCGCGTCAGCATGCCGCAGCGCATTCCGATTAACACGCCCGCCGGCGTCACTTTTTTTATGCCCGGCTACATCGACACAAACGACGGCGGACAACTGGCGCAAAAGGTAGTCAGCGTTTATGGCGGCAACCCTAACCTGGGGTTGCCTGTGATACACGCGCTGGTCACGGTGCTGGACCCGCAGACCGGCGCGCCCCGGGCAATTTTGGACGGCACCTATCTCACCGCATTGCGCACCGGCGCAGTCAGCGGCCTGGCGACGCGCTACCTGGCGAAGCCCGATGCGGGCGTTCTCACCATCATCGGCGCGGGCGGGCAGGCGGCATGCCAGATCGAAGCGGTGTGCGCGGTGCGGCCGATCCATACTGTCAACATCATCAGCCGGGGCGACTCCGCCGCCGCACTGGCTGCCCGATTCTCGGCCGCCGACCCGTCGCGCCGCTATGCAGCGGCCAACGCATCGCGCGAGACGGCGCTGCGCGCGGCCGATGTGATCGTCACATCCACGGCATCGACCGTGCCCCTGTTTGAAGGCGCCTGGGTCAGGGAGGGCGCGCATGTCAACGCCATCGGCGCCTATCGACCCGATATGCGTGAAGTGGATGCCGGCCTGTTGCGCCGCAGCGCGGTCTATGTCGATCAGCGCGCCGCAGCTTTGGAGGAGGCGGGGGATTTGCTGATGCCGGCCGCCTCTGGCGAATGGTCGATGGACTCGGTGCGCGGCGATTTGGCCGAGCTTGTGCTGGGCCGCGTGACGGCCGACCCGCAGGGCACAACCCTTTTCAAATCCTGCGGGCTGGCGGTTGAGGACATCGCCGCCGCCGCCGCCGTTGTCGCGGCTGTAGCGCCTTAGCAGTTTCCAAAAAAAAGCGGGCCGCGCACGGCCCGCTTTTTGCGGTACAAGCTCCAGCGTTCTGCCGCGTTACTTGATGATGCCGCCAACCTGAGCGATCAGCGGCGCGAACACGAGCGACACCACCGTCATCAGCTTGATCAAGATGTTGAGTGATGGCCCGGATGTATCTTTGAACGGATCGCCCACTGTGTCGCCGACGACGGTGGCCTTGTGCGCGCTCGAGCCTTTGCCGCCATACTCGCCGGTTTCGATGAACTTTTTGGCGTTGTCCCATGCGCCGCCGGCATTGGCCATCATCACAGCCAGCACAAAGCCGGTGGACGTCGCGCCGACCAGCAGGCCGGCCAATGGCGCCGGCCCGAGAACAAAGCCGATCAAGAGCGGCGCAATCACGGCCATGACGCCCGGCAGAACCATTTCACGCAGCGCGCTTTTGGTGGAAATTTCCACGCAGGTGGCGTAATCGGGCAGGGCAGTGCCTTCCATCAACCCCTTGATCTCGCGGAATTGCCGGCGCACTTCATTGACGATCTCCATGGCCGCGCGTCCGACGGCGGTCATCGTCATGGCGCTGAACAGGAAGGGAAGCATCGCGCCGACAAACACGGCGGCAAGCAGCTTGGGGTCAAGAATGCTGAGTTGTATCGCTGAAAGATTCGCCGCTTGCGAGTAGGCGGCCAACAAGCCCAGCGCCGTGAGCACCGCCGAGCCGATGGCAAAGCCTTTGCCTGTGGCGGCTGTGGTGTTGCCGAGAGAGTCCAGCGCATCGGTGCGCACGCGCACCTCCTTTGGCAAATGCGACATCTCAGCCACGCCGCCGGAGTTGTCGGCCACCGGTCCATACGCATCGGTCGCCAAAGTGATGCCCAGGGTCGCCAGCATGCCAACGCCCGCGATCGCCACCGCATACAGCCCGCCGATCGTTGCGTTGGCCGTCTGGCCGAGCATGTAAGCCACGATCACCGCAACCGCCACGATCATGACGGGTGCGAATGTCGATTGCATGCCGACGGCCAGGCCCGAGATGATGACCGTGGCCGGGCCGGTTTGCGCGCTTTCGGCGATGCCCTTGGTGGGCTTCTCAGTGTAGCTGGTGTAATACTCGGTGAAGTAGCTGATGCCCAGCCCGGCCAGCAGTCCGACAACGATCGCGCCGAAGATTGGCCAACCCAGGCTTGGCAGCAGGGCGAAGATGGTGGCGAATCCGGCGATGGCCAGCCCGGAAGCGGTCCACACGGCCGAGCGCAGGGTGCGCAGCAATTCCTCCTGCGTGGCGCCTTCCTTTGTGCGAACCATGAATGAGCCGATCAGCGAAGCCACCAAGCCCACGGCCGCGACCAAAAAGGGCAGCACCGCCCACTCCACGTTTTTCGCCTGAGTGCCGATGGCGACGGCCGAAGCCGCCACGATCGATCCGACATAGGACTCATACAGATCGGCGCCCATGCCAGCCACATCGCCCACGTTGTCGCCGACGTTGTCGGCAATCACGGCCGGGTTGCGCGGGTCGTCTTCGGGGATGCCCGCCTCGACTTTGCCAACAAGATCGGCGCCGACATCGGCCGCTTTGGTGTAGATGCCGCCGCCCACGCGCGCAAACAGCGCGATCGACGACGCGCCAAAACTGTAGCCTGTGAGCGCGTTTACAGCAGCCTCAGGCCCCAGCACGAGAAAGAACAGGCTCAAGCCGAGCAGGCCGACGCTGACCACGCTCATGCCCATCACGCTGCCTGCGCCAAAGGCAACACGCAACCCGGCGTCCAGCGATTTCATGGCGGCGGCGGCGGTGCGTGTGTTGCTTCGGGTGGCGATGCTCATGCCAATAAAGCCGGTCAGCGCCGAGGTGAATGCGCCGACAAGATAGGCGACGGCTGTCCAGAGGTTCTGCAGACCGAGAAAAATCAACACTGAGACGATTAGCGCGAAAATCACCAGGACGCGATACTCGGCGCGCAAAAACGCCTGCGCGCCTTCGCGTATCGCGGTGCCGATGCGCTTCATTTCTTCGGTCCCTTCCGGGTTCGAGAGAACGCGCCTGGCTGTGAGCGCGACGTAGACAAGTCCAAGAATTGCGACGATCAATGCGATCAAGAGCTGTGTTTGCATGGTGTGTCGTGGCTATCAAAATTTTCTTTTGTAATCAGGTCAACTGCGGCTTCGTTGCGATGTCGGTCCGCGCCAGTCGCAGGCGCTGCAACCCTAGGCGTCGGGCCGCAATTCCCACTTTGACAGCGGCGACTGCCGATTCTACAATCCGCAGCAGCTCCAAGAAGAGCGGTTGTATGAAACTGACAAAAAAGCGGCGGCTGAAGCGTGAAGGGAGGAGCGGCCATCCACTTCCCTCTTTTTGTTTTTCCGACACTAAGGGTGCTTCGGTAACACTATGAGTTCGTTCGTCGAGCAGGTTATTGCACCCTTGGCAAACTTGGCCGCAACTGCACCACTGCCTTCACATCAGAATCGACCATCCGTTTGACTAGGGCGTACCTCGATGGTATTGGAGAACACACATCTATGCAGGACCTAAATTCGTTTGAGACGATCATGTTGTATGCGGTGCTGGCCACTTCGGTGGCCGGCCTGCTGTATGCGTTGTTTTTGCGCTCGCAGGTGCTCAGGGAGGACATGGGCACGCCTGAGATGCAGAAAGTTTGGAGCGCCATCAAAACCGGCGCGCTCACCTATTTGAGCCGTCAAGCGCGCAGCATTGTGCCGCTGATCGCTGTGCTGACAGTGGCGCTCTTTTTGAGCGTCTATGTCGTGCCGCCCAGCATCGAAGCCCGCGAGCATTTCTCAGCATACTCGGATTCGCAGGTCACCTTGATCATCGCGGTGGGCCGCGCGGTGGCCTTCATCATGGGCGCGCTGTTCTCGCTGACGGTCGGCCAGCTGGGGATGCGCATGGCGGTGGAAGCCAATGTGCGCGTGGCCAGCGAAGCCCGGCGCAGCTTTGGTGGCGCGCTGCGCATCGCCTATCGAGCCGGAACGGTCACAGGCATGCTGACCGATGGGCTCGGCCTGTTTGGCGGCACGATCATCTTCATGATCTTCGGCAAAGCGGCGCCGGATGCGCTGCTCGGCTTCGGCTTCGGTGGCACACTGCTGGCGCTGTTTATGCGCGTGGGCGGCGGCATCTACACCAAAGCCGCCGACGTCGGCGCCGACCTGGTGGGCAAAGTGGAGCAGTCGCTCGAGGAAGACGACAAGCGCAATGCCGCAGTCATCGCCGACCTGGTTGGCGACAACGTCGGCGATTGCGCGGGCATGGCCGCCGACATCTTCGAGAGCTACGAAGTGACCATCGTCTCCGGGCTGATTCTCGGCCTGGCGCTGGTGGCCATCACCGGGCAGGTTCAATGGATCGTGTTCCCGCTGGTTGTGCGCGGCATCGGCGTGCTGAGCTCAATTGTCGGCACCTATCTGGTCAGAGTGTCCAGCGACACCGCCCGCGGCGCCATGCAGGCGATCAACCGCGGATTTTATTCTTCGGCCGCGATGTCGCTCGTCGTCTTCGCCGGCCTGACAGCGATTTATATGCGCGACAGCAGCGGTGGCATCGAATGGCGGCCGTTTCTCTCGGTCGGCATCGGCGTGCTGCTTGCGATCGTGATTGACAAGATCACCGAGTACTTCACCGACACGCACTTTAATCCGGTCAAAGCCATTGCCAAGGCTACCGGCGGCGGCCCGGCCACCACAATTCTTTCCGGCATGAGCATCGGCAAGGAAAGTGCGGTATGGGCGACGCTCGTCATTGCGGCAACGGTGTTGCTGTCGATCGTGATTTGGGCCAACAGCAGCGCCGACCTGGTCAAGCAGGGCGTGTATGTGCTCTACGGCGTCGCCATGACCGGTATCGGCATGCTGACGCTCACCGGCAACAACGTGGCCATGGATTCGTTTGGCCCGATCAGCGACAACGCCAACGGCGTGGCTGAGATGGCTGGCGTGACCGAAGGCAAAGCGCGCCAAACACTGGCCGACCTGGATGCCGTGGGCAACACCACCAAGGCCATCACCAAAGGCGTGGCCATTGGCAGCGCGGTTATCGCCGCAGTGTCATTGTTCGGGTCGTTCATCACCGATGTCAACAAAGTCAACCCCGAGGCGTTGAAGTTCGGCATACGCGTCAGCGAGCCCATGGTGTTCATCGGATTGTTGATCGGCGGCACCATTCCATGGCTGTTTAGCTCAATCTCGATCAAGGCGGTGGAGCGCGCCGCGGGGCTGATCGTCAACGAAGTGCGCCGACAGTTCAAAGATCCGGACATCATGAGCTTCAAGAAGGAGCCGGACTACGCGGCGGCTGTGGGCATCAGCACCGCGGCGGCGCAACGCGAGCTTGCGACGCTAGCGGTGATTTCGGTGACCTCGCCCATCATCGTTGGGTTTGCGCTGGGCGTGGAAGCGCTGGGTGGCTTCCTGGCGGGCATCATCCTGAGCGGCCAGTTGCTGGCTGTGTATATGAGCAACGCCGGCGGCGCGTGGGACAACGCCAAGAAAACGATCGAAGATGAGCCGCGCAGCAAGGAAAACAACACGGGCAAGGGCAGCGAGCGTCACAAGGCCGCCGTCGTTGGCGACACGGTGGGCGATCCGCTTAAGGACACAGCCGGACCAGCCATGA
The DNA here is from genome assembly GCA_031368515.1 of Chloroflexota bacterium. GTDB lineage: Bacteria > Chloroflexota > Anaerolineae > J036 > Brachytrichaceae > CANJQH01. The sequence continues at coordinate 7,052 of JANMNW010000466.1, read as the reverse complement.
ACCCGATGATCAAGGTTGTTAACCTGGTCGCTGTGATCATTGCGCCGATCATCGTGGGCATCGGAACCAGCTCGGTCACCTGGCTCGTCGTCGCCGCGCTAACAGCGGCGTTTGTTTGGGCTGTCTGGCAGAGCAAACGCGAAGCTTCAGCCTGAAGTGAAAGTTCGTAGCCGATAGTGGAAGGCGGATAGCCGCTTGCCGCCGTCCCCTATCGGCGTTCTGCTGTAAACCAAACCATGAACGGCAAGTTTCTGAACAAGGGTCAACTCGAGACTGATGTGGTGGAGTGGGGGCCGATGCAGTGGCTGAGCCGCCCAAGCACCACCAAGTCCAAACAGATGGTGTGCATCATCGTCGACCTGGCGGCCGGCGGCGGGCACAACTTTCACTACCATCCAGGCCAGGAAGAGCTGATCTATGTGCTCAAGGGCAAGATTGAGCAATGGCTGGAAGGCGAAAGCCGCATCATGAAGCCCGGCGATGCGGTCTTTATTGGCCGCGATGCCGTGCATGCGTCGTTCAACGTTGGCAAATCCACCGCGCAGCTGTTTGTCGTGGTGGGGCCCTGCCGCGGCAAGGCGGGATATCGCGCCGTGGATGTGTCGAAGAAAGCGCCCTGGCGCGGGCTGCGAAAGAGCTGATCGAGTAGCAAGCGCCACGCCTGGCTTTCAATTGAAGCGGCGCTTCGCTTTACTTAGTTGAAGTTGGTCATGGTAAAGTCGGCGCGATTGTGTCTGAACTTCCCGCGCGTTCGCGCTTGACTTGGATTCCGATTGCGATCGCGCTTGCCGTGTTTGGGCTGTACTTTGTGGTGATGCTCGCCTACGCGCGCACGCTGCTGCTCTTTCCATTTGATTACGATCAAGGCGAGGGTTTTGAGCTGTATGACGCCATTCGCCTGGCGCGCGGCCAGAATATCTACCTCAATAATGCGCAGTTTCCCTTTTACTCATCGAACTATCCGCCGGTTTACCGAGTGCTGCTGGTGCCGTTGATCTGGCTGTTCGGGCCGCAGATCTGGGTGGGTCGGGCAGTGGCATTCGTTTGCACGCTGGCCATCGGCGGGCTGATCATGCTGGCGGCGCGGAAGCTATGGCGGCCAGCCAACGGTGCTGGCCGCTGGATCGACCGCGCTGTTGCGGTGCTGGCCGGGCTGGCGTTTTTTGCGGCCAATTACATCTACCACGTGGCGCCGTTGGCACGGGCACACTTGCCCATGCTCATGTTCGCGGTGGCGGGCCTGCTCTGCATCGATCGCGGGCTGCGGCATTCCGATGCGCGCGGCCAGGCGCGCTGGACGGCGCTGGGCATCGCGCTGCTCATGACGGCCGGGTTTACTAAGCTTCAGGCGGTGGATGCGCTGGTCGCCGGCTTTGCGTTTTTGCTGATCCGCAGGCCCCGCTGGTGCCTTCAGGCGCTGGTGGGCTGTCTTGTTGCAACCGTGGTGATCGTGTTGTGGCTAAACACGGCTTCCGAGGGTCAGTTCTGGCTGAATGTGATTTCAGCCAACGTCAACGAGTATGACTTTGCAGTGACGGCCAAGACCTACACACAATGGTTTCAGTTGCAAGGCGTGCTGATCGTGTGCGCGACGCTATTCGTGATTGGCGATGCTGGTGCCGTGCTTCGCGCGCGTTCGTTTCAACCCATTTCAATTTGGTCGCTCTACTTCGTCACCGGCAGCGCGCTGGGGCTGTTGACCGGCAAGTGGGGCGCCGGCCCCACCTACCTCGCCGCGGCTATCGCCGCATCGTGCGTGTGCACGGTGGGCTTGTTGAACCGTGTGGCGGGCTGGTGGCAGGCCAACGGTCGGCCGCAATCGCCGATTTACGCGCTGGTGGCTGTGGTCTTTCTGGCCCAGGCGGCGCTCAATGTGCATCTGCCCACGAGCGGGCGCTTTTTTGGCGCATTGGCGCGCGTGCTGGGGCTGGACAAAGCGCCGTCATCCTATCCGCCGTATCCGTATTACGACAGCAGCGGCTACACCCAGCTGGGACATCTGCTCGATCGTGCCGATACCGCCAACGGCTGGGCGCTGGTTGAGGAGCTCAAAAAACATCCCGGCCCGGTGTGGAGCGAGGAGGCGATGCTGACGCTGCACGCCGGCAAGGACGTTGTGACCAACCCGACGCAGCTGCTCAACCTGTCGAAGAACGGCGCGCTGGACACACGGGACATGATCGCGCGCATCGAGCAGCGCGAATTCGGCGCGGTGGTCTTTCGCGCCTATTTCTATCCTGACGATGTGAAGCAGGCCATCGATCGCAACTACGCCACCGTCGGCAGCATCAAGATCAACGGGTTTGACTACTATCTGCTGCTGCCGCGGTGAGCCATCGGCTAAACTTGGCCCCGCATGGAGAAGCCGACCGACAAAGCCCCACCGCCTCAGCCCGATGCCGCCGAAACAACAGCGGCAGAACAGGTTGCGCCACCGGTGGCCGTTGCCGAAGGGCAATTTCTGGCCCATCTGCCGGTCTATCAAGGCCCGTTGGAAGTACTGCTCAATCTGATCGAGGAGCGCGAGCTTGAGATCACAAAAGTGGCGCTGGCGCAGGTGACCAGCCAATTCATCGCCTATATCGGCGCGATGGACAAGCGCGAGCCGCAGATGATCAGCAACTTCCTGCAGATCGCCGCCAAGCTGATTCTGATCAAAAGCCGCTCGTTGCTGCCGCAGGTGCACGTCGAAGCCGAGGTTGAAGAAGAGACGGACGACCTGGTGGCTGCGCTAAAGGCCTATCAGTTGTACAAGCGCGCGGCGCGCATTCTGGCCGAACGCGAAAAGTCCGGGTTGCGCTCGTTTCGCGTGGAACCGCCGCAAATTTCCCGGCCAAAGTCCACCAGCCTGCCGCTGGACAACGTCACGGTCGACTTGCTTGCGCGCGTGATGCAACGCGTGGTGGATCGCTGGCTGCCGCCTCCCGCAGTGGACAACGTCATGTCGCGGCTGCCGTTCACGGTCAACGATTGCATGGACCGCATCCGCACCTCGGTCAAAGCCAAGCCGCGCGTGCTGTTCACGGACATGCTGGTCGGCATCAACACCCGCGTCGAAATCGTGATCACGCTGCTGGCGCTGCTTGAGCTGCTCAAGCGCTTCACCGTGCGCGCGTTTCAGGACAAAGCCTTTGGCGAAATCTGGTTCGAGCACTTTCCCGAAGCCGAGCGGCCGTGGAAGGAGATGGGCATGAACCCGCCGGCCGACGACGACAACACGGTGGAATTTGCGGTGTAGCACATCGCGCCTCGTTACACTTGCGCATAGACCGCTTCCAGCGCCGCAATCCGCCCATCCCAGCCAAAGACATCCCAAATGCGCATTTGCGCCGCGCGCCCAAGCGCGTGCGCAAGCGCGGGGTCCACAGCCAACCGCTGCCATGCCGCCGCGAAAGCTCGCGCGTCGCCGGCCGGGGTGAGCAGCGCGCTGCGCTCGTGCTCAAGATACACCCGGTTCATGCCCACATCGCTGACCACCATCGGCTTGCCCGCCGCCATGTAGTCCATCACCTTGCCGCTGCATTTGGCGCGGTTGATATTGGTGTCGCGGTAGGGATACAGCGCCACGTCCGCGGCCACCAGCCGCTCGACCAATGCGTCGTGCGGCATAAAGCCGTGCCACTCGACTCGGTCGGCCAGCCCGCTGTTCTCGAACTCAGTTCGAAGCGACGTGATGCCGGGGCCGCTGGCGACGATGCAGAGTGCGAGAGATGGCACCTCTCGATGAGACGCCATACCCAAAGACTTCACGATCACATCCATGTCGTGATTCAGCGGAATTGTGCCGCCATAGATTGCAACATGCTGATGGGACCAGCCAAAGGAGGCGCGCAAGCTGTCGCGCCGCGCCTCGGCCGCGGCAACTATTCCGCGCAGCGCGTTGTCCGGGCCGTTGGGAAAGAGCATTACGTCGCCAGCCGCGCCGCCGCGGAATTGGCGGGTGCGCTCGACCAGCGTTTCGCTGGCGCAGGTGACCGCGCGCGCCGCGCGCAAGCACCAGCCTTCCTGCCAGGCCAACAGCGCTTTTTGCGCGGCTGGGTAGGGGTTGACATCAAGCCAGCCGCCGCGCCCCTCCCAGTCGTCGTTGTCGACCACGATTCGCGCGCCAAATCCGCGCCGCAGCAGCCACATCGCCAGCGCGCCCACGCCGACGGGTTTGAACACATGCACGATGTCCGGGTTGAGCGCGCGGGCCCGCGCGGCCAGCCGACGGGCCTGCGCCAGCAGGTCGCGCGGGCCCGCGCCGGAGGCCGCGATGTTCTCGAGCGTCACGCCGGCGGCGCTCCAGCTCTTGCTGCCGTCGGCAGGATTGTCATAGGGCGGGATCAGAATCCGGACTGCGTGGCCTGCGCGCACCAGCGCCGCCGCCATCGGCAGCATGCGGGCGCTGACAGTGGCCTTGGGGCTGTAAGCAAACGGCGCGATGAAGACAATGTTCACGAGCGACCGATTATCGGCCAACACATCTTCGCGCGAGAAAGAGGCCGGGCGCGGGCGACTCAGCAGGCAAGCGACATGAACGCGCGCCTGGGGCAGGCTACACTTCGGCATGCTTCGTCGCCGACGGTTTTGGGCCATAGCCGCCGTGTTTCTAGCGCTGCCAGCCGTTGCGCTGGCCGCTGTGTGGCTCAGCTTGCCATCGATCGACGCATTGCACATGCGCAGCCGCGTGCCGAGCAGCAAAATCCTGGACAGCCGCGGCCGGCTGCTTTTTGAAATCATCGACCCGCGCAGCGATGAAGCCGGGCGGCACACCCCGCTCGCCATCGACCGCATTCCGGAGCACTTACGCAGCGCCACCATTGCGGTGGAAGACGCCAGTTTCTATGCCAACCCCGGCGTGGATGTGATCGGCATCGCTCGCGCGCTATGGATCAACGTGCAGGGAGGTGAGGCGCTGGCCGGCGGCAGCACCATCACCCAGCAGCTGGCGCGCATGCTCTTGCTGGATTCCGAAGAGCGGCAACAGCGCACGCTGCTGCGCAAACTGCGCGAATCGCTGCTGGCATGGCAGATTGCCCGGCGGTATTCAAAGGACGAGGTGCTGGCGCTGTATCTCAATGAATCGTATTACGGCAATCTAGCCTACGGCGTTGAAGCCGCCGCGCGATCGTATTTTGGCAAAGGCGCCAGCGAGCTCAACCTGGCTGAATCCGCGCTGCTGGCGGGCTTGCCGCAAGCTCCGGTGGCCTATGATCCCTTCAATGACTATGCTCTCGCAAAGAAACGCCAGTTGATCGTGCTTGAGCTGATGCGCAAGAGCGGCGCGATCGATGAAGACGAGTGGATCGCCGCGCGCCAGGCGCAGCTGAAGCTGGCGCCCGCGCCCTATGACATTCGCGCGCCGCATTTTGTGTCGTATGTCCGGCGCATGCTCGAGCGCCAATTCGGCGCCGAACGCATGTTGCAGGGCGGGTTGACCGTCACTACCACGCTCGATCTGGCCCTCAACGACGCGGCGCAATCCATCGTCGGCGCGCACTTGAGCGAGCTGGCCCAGGCTTCGTCAGATGCGCCTGCGCGCAACGCAAACAATGCGGCTGTGCTGGCCCTTGATCCGCGCAGCGGCGCAATCCGCGCCATGGTGGGCAGCCCGGACTATTTTGACGCCTCGATCTCCGGCGCGGTGAATGCCACCGTGGCGTTGCGCCAGCCCGGCAGCGCCATCAAGCCCGTGACATATGCCGCCGCGCTGGAACAACTGGCCGATTTCAACGCGGCCACGCCCATTGTCGATGTTCGCAGCGTCTTTCCCACCAAAGAAGGATTGCCCTATGTGCCGGTGAACTACGACCGCCGCCACCATGGCATCATCTCCGTGCGCGAGGCCCTGGCCACGTCGAACAACGTGGCCGCCGTCAAAGTGCTGGAACGGGTTGGCGTCAAGCGAATGCTCGCGCTGGGCAACGCGCTGGGCTTGCGCAGCTTTGGCACGCCAGATGACTATGGCCTGTCGCTGACTCTGGGCGGCGGCGAGGTGCGCCTGCTGGAGCTGACCGCCGCATTTGGCGCGTTTGCCAACGGCGGCGCGCGCGTCGAGCCGTATGCGCTGTCCGAAGTGCGCGATGCCGCCGGCAATCTGCTGTATCGACGGCAGGCGCCGCCCGTGCAGCAGGTGCTCGATCCGCGCGTTGCGTGGCTGCTTAGCGACATCTTGTCGGACAACGCCGCGCGCGCGCCTGCGTTTGGCGAATCGAGCGTGCTGCGACTCAATCGCCCTGCTGCCGTAAAGACCGGCACCACGACCGATTTTCGCGACAACTGGACGGTGGGCTACACGCCGCAGCTGGCTGTTGGCGTATGGGTGGGCAATGCCGATGGCTCGCCCATGCAGGGCGTCAACGGTGTGACCGGCGCTGGGCCGATCTGGCACGACGTTATGGATCTGGCGCATCGCGGGTTGCCCGTGCTGGCGTTTGAGCGGCCCGCCGGGCTGCAATCGATCGACGTTTGCGCTTTGTCTGGCATGTTGCCGTCCGACGCCTGCACATATCTCAAGCGCGAATGGTTTTTGGCCGGCGCTGCACCAGTGATGGCAGACACGTGGTATCGGCTCGAAGCCGGACGGACAGTGCTGGACCTGCCGGCCGAAGCGCGCAACTGGGCGGCGGCGCAGGGGTGGCCGATCCGGCGCGAAGCCGCAGCCAATGCCGTCGCGCCTGTCACAGTGACGACGGCGCTCACCATTTCGCTGCTGCAACCCGACAACGGGGTGGTGCTGCACATCGATCCCACACGCCCGCTAACGGTGCAGCGCCTGCCGCTCGAAGCGGTGGCCGATTTGCCAGGCGTGCGCAGCATCGATATTGTTCTGCTTGCCTCGGGCCAGCGCCTGGCGCGATTTGACGGCGCTGGCGGCAAAGCGTTCTGGGTTCTGCAGCCGGGCAGGCATGTGTTTCTCGCCCGGGCGACCCTTAGCGATGGCCGCACGATCGACAGCACGCCAGCAGAGGTCACTGTGTTGCGTTGAGCAATCCGCCCTTCTTCTTTTCGTCCGCTTCGCGCAAAAGCTGCTCCGCGCCCTTGGCCCCGGCCGCGCCGGTGGTGCCGAG
>JANMNW010000459.1:0-5574 GCA_031368515.1 Chloroflexota bacterium | reverse complement strand
TGGGCGGAAATGATTGAATAGCTGTTCGCGCCGCTGGCAAGCGTGCGCTCGAGGATGCCGTCAAAAAAGCGCCGGTGCACCGTCATCTCGGCTTCGTCAAAGATGCGAATGTTTTTGACATAGCCCTCGGCGTTGTAGGCCGCCACTTGCGCCGGCGTCAGCGTCTTGGGATCGGTCACCGTGCTGGGGTGAAACTGCAGACGGCGCTCAAGCTCCTTGACCTCGTCAAACCCCGGGATCACTTTTGTGACGGTGGACTTAGCGAATGATGATTCCATTTGTATTAACCCTTTTTGTTGCTGTCCGTCCAGCGCGCAACCATCTCCGAGCCTTCAAATCGCTTGCGAAAGCGGTCGTTAATGTATTTGCAGATGTCCCACAGATCGCCGACTGGCTGCTTGGAATACGGCAGCGCGTGCAAATAATTCGGCGGGCCAAACTCGGGCGTAAATGTCATGATCTCGCGGCCCATGGCCCGCTGGGTCGCGACGGAAATGTCCCACCACTGCTCATGCTTCTCGACATACTTCTTGAACTCGGGCGCGCGCGGGTCGGGCACCTGCGGGCCTTCCTCATAGCCAACGCGGCCATGAATGTGCCAGGTGCGCCGGCAGGCCAACAGCAGGTCATCCTGCTGATCGTCCAGCATCGATTCGCACACAACTGTCCAATGACTGAAATCGGCAGTGATTTTCAGCTCCGGAAACTTACGCAGCAGCACACCGGTTTCGCGCGGCGTATACAGCATGCGGGTGCGATGCGTTTCATGCAGCACCGGAATACCGTGAAAATCCTCAACCACGCGCCCAATCGACAGCGCCTGCTCAAAATAGCTGATCTGGTCCTCGGGCTTGAACCAGTCGCGCCCGCTGTGCACATTCACAATCAACGGCGAGAACATCACCGCCCGCTTGAGCTGCACCCTGAACGATTCAAGATGCTCGCGCCAGTTTTTGCCGGCGGTAAACACCATCGGCACGTAATCCAGCTTGTATTTGCGCAGCAAATCGCGAAACTCAGGCTCATTCTCGGGCGTCGGCAATCCCGTCTCCACCCCTTCATAGCCGCCTTCGGCGATCTGGCGAAACTGCTGCTCCAGCGTTCCCGTCATGCCCCACAGGGGCTTATATGTTCTCAGCTTCATAAGAATCAAAGGTTAGCCGCAAGCGGCTGAAAGGTCAAAACCGACCCAACCCGCGCAAGACGCGCTCGGGCGTCAGCGGAAACGAATCAAACCACACGCCGGTGGCGTCGTGCACCGCGGCAATCACTGCCGGCGCATATGGAATCAAGGGCATTTCGGCCACGCCACGCGCGCCGTATGGGCCATCCGGATGCGGCTCCTCGACAAGAATCGAATCGACACGCTCCGGAATGTCATACACGCCGGGAATCAGATAAGTGCTAAAAGCGGAGGTCAAAGCTTTGCCGTCTTTGACGCGAAAATCCTCGAGCAGCGTGTAGCCGTGCGCCTGCACAATCGCGCCTTCAATTTGCCCGACAATTTGTTGCGGATTGACCGCTTTGCCCACGTCATCGGCGCACAGCAATAAGTTGACGACGATCGCGCCCATTTCCACGTCAACCGTCACCTCGGCCATTTGCGCGACATAGCCATAAGCAAAATTGGGCGCGCCCGCTCCAGTGACATCGTCAAGCGGCGTCGTTTTTGGCGCAAGCCAGGTGGCTTCTGCACTCGCCGGGCGTTCCTCTTCATGCCACTTCTTGAGCGCGGCAGCGGCCGCATCACGCACGGCGTTGCCGGCCATGAATGTCAGCCTCGACGCGCTGGCGCTGCCGGAACTTTGGGTAAACGCTGTGTCAGACACCTCCATCTTGATCTGATCCAAACGCAGCCCGAGCGCGTGCGCGGCCAACTGAGCCATCACCGTGTGATGGCCCTGCCCCACCTCCGCGCCCGCAACCCGCACGATGGCCACTTCGATGGCATCGCGCCCACGCAGCTCGATGCCCGCCCAGCTGTTTTCTTGATAACCAAAACTGAATCCGATATTTTTGTAGGCGGCGGCAAACCCGCGGCCAGACACAAAGCGACCGGGTTTGGGCCTCAGCGACCGATCAGGCATTGTCCAGCGTCCGGCATCGGCTGCAGCCGTGATAACTTGCCGCAAACTGACGCCGCCGTGTATTAGCGTGCTGGTTGAGGTTAGCCGCTGGCTGTCAAGAACGTTTTTGAGCCGCAGCGCAACCGGGTCCATGCCCAGCACCTCGGCCAGCTTGTTGATCTGAGTTTCACCGGCAAAGTGCCCTTGCGGGGCGCCAAAGCCGCGAAACGCGCCGCTGACCAGGTTGTTTGTATACACCGCATGCGCATCGAGCTTTACGTTAGGAATGTCGTATGGCCCGGTCGCGCTCAGCACGGCGTTGCCCAGCACCTTGTTGCTGGTGTACAAGTAGGCCCCGCCGTCAGCCACGATCTCGATTTCTGCCGCAAGCAGAGTTCCATCGCGCTTGGCGCCCAGCTTGGATTTGATTGTCATGGGATGACGCTTGCAGTGCCCGATGATGGACTCTTCACGCGTCCAGATAACTTTGACCGGCCGGTGCTCTCCGCGCTCGCGCAGGCGATACACAGCCAGGGCGAGGATGATCTGCACGCTCATGTCTTCGCGTCCGCCAAAGGCGCCGCCAATGGCGTCATAGACAACGCGCACCTGTTCCGGGGGAAGTTTGAGCGCATGCGCGATTTGCTGTTGGTCTTCCCAGGTCCATTGTCCAGCGCAGCGCACCATAATGCGGCCTGCTTCGTCCACATGGGCGGTGCCGGCTTCCGGCTGAAGATAGGCGTGCTCTTGGAAGGGTGCGTGGTAGACGCCTTCGACAATCGCATCGCAAAACGCCCAAGCACCGTCCGCATCGCCCTTGCGAATGCGCTTGTATTCGGCGATATTGTTCGGTTTGTCGGCATGCAGCAATGGCGCGCCCGGCTGCATGGCGGCCACCGGATCATCCACGAGCGGCAGGTCCTCAAAGTCAACTTGAATCAAGTTCCGCGCCTGCGCGGCGATGGCTTCAGTCTCGGCAACGATGACGGCGACTTTGTCGCCAATAAAGCGCACGACATCGGCGCCAGGCGTATCCGACCCTGGCCCGCACAACACGGGTTGATCGGCGATCTGCAGGCCAAAGGCATTGTGCGGCACATCGCGCGCGGTCAACACCGCGATCACGCCCGGCAGCGCCTCGGCCGCGCGGGTGTCGATCGAGCGGATGCGCGCATGCGGTCGCCGCCCAAAGAGCACCTTCATCCACAGCTCGTCGCCAAACGTGCGGTCGCCTGGATAGATCGCCACGCCGGTCACCTTGTCCCGGGCGTCCAAGCGCACGGCTGATTTGCCCAATTGATCTGTCATAGAACCTGCCTATGCAAAGTCTACATGCGTAGCCGCAGCGCGAATGGCATCGAGGATTTTGTAATACCCGGTGCACCGGCAAAGATTTCCTGCAAGCGCCTGCCGGATCGCATCGTCATCCGGCGCCTTGCGCTCGTCCAGCAGCGCCGCCGCGCTCATCACAAAACCAGGCGTGCAGTAGCCGCATTGCACCGCCGCATGCGCCACAAAAGCCTGTTGCACCGGATGCAGCGCTGATTCGGCCGACAACCCTTCAATCGTCGTCACCGACCGGCCATGCGCCTGCGCCGCCGGCGTCAAACAACTCATCACCGCCATGCCATCCAAAAGCACCGTGCAGGCGCCGCATTCGCCCTCAGCGCAACCTTCTTTTGTCCCCGTCAACGCGCCGTCCTCGCGCAACAGGCGCAGTAACGATTTGTCGTGCGCATCGCCCAGCACCACATCGCGCCCATTCACTCGTGCAGCGATCTTGCCGTCAAATGGCGCGCCAGTGCTCAGGCGTCCGTCCGAAGCACCGCGCAACACCACGGGTTCAGCCGGCATCGTGTCGCGTTCCGTCTTGGCGGCCAGCGACTCCAGCGCCTGTCGCACCAGCACGCCGGTCATGTAACGCCGGTAGTCGGCGCTGCCGCGCACATCGCTGATCGGCGTCACCGAGCGCGACACAGCCGATGCCGCATCGGCAATGACCCTGTCGCTCAATTCCTGGCCGCGCAACAGGCTTTCCGCCTCAGCCGCCCGCACGATCGTCGGCGCAACGCTGCCCAGCGCCACCCGCGCGTCCGCGACCGTGTCGCCGTCAAAAACCAACACGACAGCAGCGTTGACGATCGAAATTGCTTGCGCGCGGCGCAGCCCCAGCTTGAGAAAAGTTCCGCGCTGTGCCAGCGTCGGCGCCGGCACGGAAATGTCCACGATCATCTCGCCGGGCTCCAGAGCGGTCTTGCGCACGCCCTTGAAAAACTGCTCGCAACCCAACGTGCGTTCGCCACGAACGCTACGCACGGTGATGCTTGCCTGCAGCGCCCACAGCGGCGTGATGGTGTCATTGGCAGGCGATGCTGTGGCCAAATTGCCCGCGATCGTGGCACGGTTGCGAATCTGCGGCGCGCCCACTTCCCAACAGGCGCGCGCCAGCGGGAACGCGCGTTCGCGCACAAGCGCCGAAGTTGCAGCCTGGTTGTGTGTGACCAGCGGCCCGATATGCAACACGCCGGCCGTATCCACTGAAATTTCGCCCATGCCGGGTAGTCGGGTTAGATCGATCAGCACTTCGGGGACGCGGCCGCCGCGCTCAACCTCAACCATCAGATCGGTACCGCCTGCGACCAGACGCGCACGCGCGCCATATTGGTCCAGCATCGCCAACGCTTCGTCCAGGGTCGCAGGCGACAGATAAGTTTTCCACATACAAAAACAATCCGTTAGAACACGCCGCTAGATCAGCGCGGTGATCAGCGCGTAAAACTCGGTTGACTTGACAACATCATCCAGCGCGACGCTGTCACGTGTTGTGTGGGCCGTTATTTCGTCGCCAGGTCCAAACCCGATGGCGGGTATACCCGCCTTGCCGGCCCAATACGTGCCGTTCGTGCTGAAATCCCATTTTCCGGTGGGCGCGTTGTGCAGGCCCAGCATCGCGCGGGCGGCCTGCCCCGATTGCACCAGCGGATGCGCTTCGTCCAGCGCCCAGGGCGGGAAATATTTGTCAACCGGAAAGACGAATCCGGTGTAGCTCGGCTCGTCGTAGAAAAGTTCTTCGACCCGAACGCTTTCCCGATCGCCCGGCGGAATCAGCGCGCGCACCTGCGCCGCTGCCTGCTCGCGGCTCTCGCCAAACGTCAGACGCCGGTCGATGTAAATCGTGGCTTCATCCGGCACGGCGTTCAAGCTGGGCGTCTGCACGCGCACGTCGCTCAGCGTGATCTTGCCGTGCCCCAGAAATGGATGATCGCCCAACTGCGGTTCCAGATCGCGAATGCCTTGGATCAGCGGCAGCAGTTTGTAGACCGCGTTGTCGCCCAGATGATTGCTGGCTGCGTGGGCGCTGCGGCCCTTGGCCACAACTTTCAGCTCAATTCGCCCCTTATGGCCACGATACACGCGCATGCGCGTGGGTTCACCAATCACTACGGCGTCTGGCCGCACGCGCGGATCGGCCTCAACAAACGCATTGGGCGCGATTCCGTCGCACCAT
>JANMNW010000362.1:0-6120 GCA_031368515.1 Chloroflexota bacterium | reverse complement strand
ATGGTCGCGCCGAGCGTGCAGTACGAACCGGCGTTCTGGCTGGCCGCCAATTGGTTCAAACGCCGGCGCGGGCTGGCGTTGACGATCATCACATTCTTCGGCGGGCTGGCCAGCACCGTGTTTATTCCGCTCACCGCCTGGCTGAATTTCACATATGGCTGGCGCAACGCGCTGCTCATTATGGCCGGCGTGCTGGCCATCGTGACCATCGCCCCGCATGCGTTGCTGCTGCGCAAGCGCCCGGAAGACGTCGGCGAACACATCGACGGCGACGCGGCCGAAGCGGTTGATGCGAGGCCCTTCAGCGCGGCGCCAACGACGCCCAGCAACTCGGCCGCCCGAGCTATGTATCGCACCCGCGCGTTTTGGCTGGTGACGGCGGCCTTCGCGCTGTCCGGTCTGTCGTGGTCGGCCATGAGCGTGCACCTGATCGCCTTCGAATTGACTCGCGGCCTGGATCCGGCGTTTATTGCCTCGGCCGCTGGCGCCATCGGCGTAATGCAGGTCGTCGGCAGGCTGGCAATTGCGCCGCTGACCGATCGCTGGTCGCCGCGGCTCCTGTCGATTGCATTGATGGGCATCCAGGCCGGCGCCTTTTTGTCGCTGTGGCTTCTTCCGCCCTACGTCGGCTTGCTGGCGTATGTGGTGTGCTTTGGCGTTGGATACGGCACCGTCACGCCTGTGCGGGCGGCCTTGATCGCCGATGTGTTCGGCTATGCCGGCTATGGCGCTGTCAGCGGCATGATGGGACTGGTGTCCAATCTGACTCGCGCCGGCGCGCCGGTCGCCGTCGGCGCGCTGGTCGGGCTGACCGGATACACGCCGATTCTGGTGGCGCTGGCCAGCTTGTGCGGTGTCAGCGCGCTCCTGTTGGCTGGCTTCAAACCACGTTGAGCGCTGTGGCGGTGGGCGTTGATCGGTGGGCGGTGCGGCGGTGGGCCGTGCGACGGCATCGCAGTACTGCTCACCGCCACACCGCTTTACCGCTTACCGCCCACCGATCAACGCCCACCGATCAACGCCCACCGATCAACGCCCACCGTTCAACGCCCGCCGGTCAACGCTCGCCGTCACTTGAAATCCGGCGAACAACACAACCAGCCCGACAAAAATGCCGAGATACTTAATGACCGAGCCCCATTCACTCAGCGTCGGCGTCGTCTCGGCCAGTTTTATCAACGAGCCTCCCAACGCAGGCAAGATGCCGCCCACGGCAATCAACGTGTTGCCCAGCACGCGTTGCGGCAACACGCGTTTGCGCGCAAACAGGTACGCGGAATAGATCGCGCCGCCAGCCAGCAGAATCGTGCCGTAAATATTCATTACAGGCGGCAGCACGCGCCGCACCGGCGATTGCGGCAAAATGCTTCGATAGCTCTCGGTTAAAAATTTTCCCAGGTCGTCGCCCGGCAGAAATTTCGACGCATCCAGCGGCACAGTCAGCATCCAGACCAGGCTTGTGACCGCAACGACGCCAATCGCAACGGAAAAAATGGCGGCGACATAGGGTTTTCGCACCAGCAAATGCAGCGTGCCCTGCCCCAGCACCGCCGCCACCATGATGGCACCCGACCAGTACCACAGACGAAAGGCTATTTCGTTCCAGCCAAATGCCAACAGCGCCTCGGTGGCGCCGGCGATGAAGTAAAGCACCAGTCCGAGCCCCCACATCAGCATGTGCGCGCCTCTGCGCTGAAAATAGCGCGTGAGCACGATCCATGCGAAGGCGCCCGACACCAACGCTGTGAGCAGGCCAATCACGAAGCTGAACGCCATGTCTTTGTCCTACGGCTGGGCATTCAACAACGGTAGCACAGTTGCAAGCACCACCAGCGCCACCACCAGCCCAAGCATCACGCCCAGCGCAGCCAGCGCCCCACTGGCGCCAGTCAATGCTGCGCCAGATCGGGTGCCGCGCGGGGCGGCGCTCTGCGCTGGAGCAGCCAGCGCCGGCGGCCGCCGCAAAAACACCCATAGCAGAAACACCCCGATCAGCGCAATCGGCGCAAAACCAAGCATCATCAGAAAGCGGTCGTCGGCCGACACATTAGGCAAAGCAAACGGCGCAATCAGCCCGGCCAACGCCAGTGCGCCGCCGAACGACAGTCCAATGACACGCCGGGTGAAGCTTTGTGGTTTCGTGATCGCCGGTGCCGCGCGCAAAGCGGGCGCTTTAGCATCGGTTTTTACGGGCAAAGCCATTCGCACTTGTGATTTTGTTCTGGCATGACCGCGTTGCGGCTCGGGTAGCAGCGCGGAAAACAACGAGATCGCGCCCGCCAACCCCAGCCCGATTGGCATCGGCAAAATCTCGCGGCGCATGGAAACCGGAACCAAAAGCGGGATCATCAGCGCCAATGCGATGAGAAACAAGCCAACCGCACCGCTGATGCGCGAGCGGTGGCGCTGAAACCAGGGCTTTGGATGTGCCGCTGCAACAGCGGGCGCGGCGAATACAGGCGCGGCTGCAGTGACAGGATCTGTGGGCGCCTGGTGTGCGGGCGCGGGGGCGAGCGCCTCATTATTCGCTTCTGGCGGCGATGCCGCTATCGCTTCTTCCGGCATCGCCGCCAAGGCCGGCCCGCTGGCCAGCGCCTGAGCCACCGCTGTGCGCACCAATTCCGCCACATCCATAGCCAGTCGCTCGGCCGCCTGGCCGCGACCGGCCACTGTGACGCGCACAACGCCGCCTGACGCGGGCACAGCGGCCGATACGTCCAGCAACACGTCCGGCTTACCGTCTTCCATGCGCGTATTTTGACATAGTCTGATGGTTTTCCGCGTGACATTTGTTGCGGCCATGATGTGACATGAGAAGATGAAAATTTTTCGCCAATCACTTGACGTTTTGCGCAACTCCACATAACATTTGACCGGGGTCAAACTCCTGTTTAATCTAAAGTCAAATTCATGAGCACAGCAAAACACATGCAGCGTGAACACGTCGGCGTCAACAACGCCACGCTGCATTACCTGGACGTCATTTATCGCCTCACCATTGACGGCGAAGCGGCCAATACGACGGAAATCGCCGCGCGCTTGCATGTGACGCCTTCGGGCGCCAGCGTCATGCTGAAACGGCTGTCTGAGCGCAAGCTGGTGCAGCTGACGCCTTACAAAGGCGCCACGCTGACCGCCACCGGCAAGCGACTGGCCCTGCGCACCATCCGCCGCCATCGCCTGCTTGAAATGTTTCTTGTCTCTGTGATGAATTTCGAATGGCATGAAGTCGATGCGCATGCGCATGCGCTGGAGACTGCCATCAACGATGAGTTTGAAGATCGCATGGACACGATGCTGGGCCATCCCACGCGCTGCCCGCATGGCCACTTGATCCCGGCAAAAGACGGCAGCCTGCCCAAGGTGGCAGACGTGCCTTTGATGGATCAGAGCATCGGTTTCGACGGTGTCATCCGCTGCGTGGACACCGACAATGGCGAGCTGCTCAAATACATCGGCGACCAGGGGCTGATCCCCGGCACGCACGTGCATTTGAAGGAAGTGGCGCCGTATGGCGGCCCGATCACGCTCGAATCTGACCACGGAACGCACACGATCGGCCGCAATCTGGCCGAACTGGTCTACGTCGAACACGTCTGATTGCGTTGTGCCCCAGGCTTCAAGCACCCGATTGGCTCCATGAGGAAACAATCGGGTGCTTCGTTTTTTCTGGACGCTAACAACGAGGCGCGTCGTTTGGCAGCCGTCCAGCGTGCCCGACCCAGATCTGCAAAGGTTGCGTCAACGCTCGCACGTCCAGACTATGGTTCATGCGCCGTATCGGCGTCCTGCCAATGTGCACGATCAATTTCGTCGAAAGCGCCGCGAAATTTTCCAACCTCGAACGCGGCTTTTGTTGGCTGGTCGACATTTTTACAAACGACTCGTTCGATTTCCCGCGCACTAAGTTTGGCGTGCTGGTGCGCTCATACGCCCGACCCGACGCATATCGCAGCCAGGATTTGCCGCAATCACTGCTCGACACCTTTGACGCGCGTTTTGCCATTCAGCTGGCCAACAGCGCCGTCTGCAGCCCGGCAGATGGCCGCAATCGTTGCGCAGCCGATGTTGTGGTCGAGTAGGTACGCAAACAGCCCGGGCGACTCAAAATCGAATCGACCGGGCTTTGATCGCGCAAACACGCTTGTGGTTTGCGCTCGCCACTCCTGTGGCGCTATTTCTTGACGGCGGCCTTGTTGACCAGCTTCATCAAGCGCGACTTATTGCGCGCGGCCTTGTTCTTGTGCATCACGCCCTTGCCGGCGGCTTTGTCGATGGCGCTGAGGGCTTTGTTAAGCTCAGCCTGCGCGCCGGCCAAGTCCTTGCTGGCCAACAGTTCTTCGGTGCCTCTGGAAAAGGTGCGCGCGCGCGAGCGATGCAGCCGGTTGAAAACGGCCTTGCGCGCGCTGTTGCGGATGCGTTGCTGTGCGGATTGTGTATTTGCCACTGATCTCTCCAAACCCGGTGGTCACACCAGGAGTGCGTGTCTATTCAGGCAAGCCAATTTGGCAGTTCTTGCGAAGGCGCGCCAAGTGCTTGAAACGGGCCGGGATTCTACCAAAGATGGCGCATATTTCCAAGCCCTTCGGCGCGGTGGCCATGTGGTAAGTTTGCACGATGCATAACGACCGCACAGGGGGCGTCACGCGCAAGCGCCTAAATAATGGGCTTACCGTCGTCCTCAAGCCGATGCGGACCGCCCCGATCACCTCTTTTTGCGTGTGGTACCGGGTCGGTTCTCGCAACGAACATTTGGGCATCACCGGCGCCTCGCACTGGGTCGAGCACATGATGTTCAAAGGCACGCATCAGTACAGCGAGGCTGAGCTCGACCGGCTGGTCAGCCGCGACGGCGGCGTGCGCAATGCCTTTACCTGGATCGATTTCACCGCCTACTATGAAACCATGCCCTCGGACAAGATCGATCTGGCGATCCAGCTCGAAGCCGACCGCATGGTCAACTCTCGCTTTTCACCCAAAGAAGTGGAAAGCGAGCGCACGGTGATCATCAACGAGCGCGAAATGTATGAAAACAGCCCCGGGTTTCGCTTGAGCGAAGAAATTCAGGCGGCCGCATTTCGCGTGCATCCCTATGGGCACGAAGTCATCGGCCATGTCAGCGATCTGCGCGGCATGACCCGCGATTCGCTATACCGGCACTACAAAACCTACTACGCGCCCAACAACGCGATCGTGTCGGTCAGCGGTGATTTTGAAGTCAAGGACATGCTGGCGCGCATCGAAAAATACTACGGCAAGATCAAGCCATCGGCGCCCATCCCGGCGGCTCAGGCGTTGGAGCCGGCTCAAAAGGGCGAGCGCCGCGTCACCGTCAAAGGCGAAGGTGACACGCATTACTTGTCGCTGGCGTTTCACGCGCCATCAGCCAGAGACCCCGACTACATGGCGCTGGTCGCGCTGGATTCGGTGCTGTGCGGCGCCAGCGGCCTGTCGTTCTTTGGCGGCGGCACGAGCAACCGAAGCAGCCGCCTCAGCCGCGCGCTGGTCGATGCCAGTTTGATGGCCGATGTCGGCGGCGGTGTGGTCCCGACCCTGGATCCATTTCTGTATCAGATTGGCGGCACGGTGATGCCGGGCAAGCGCGTTGAAGACATCGAGGCAGCCCTGTGGGTTGAAATCGCCAACATCCAAAATAATCCGCCCTCGCAAGCCGAACTGGATAAGGCGCTCAAACAAACGCGCGCGCAGGTGGCTTTCGGCACCGAAACCGTGACCAATCAGGCGTTCTGGATGGGCTTCGCTGAAGTGATTCAGGACTTGAAATGGTTTGACACCTTTCTCGACCGGCTTGCCGTCGTCACCTCCGCGGATGTGCAGCGCGTCGCCCGGAAATACCTGACCCGCGACAACGTCACCGTCGGTGTCTATATCGCTCAAGGCTCAGCCGCAGCCGAGCCGGAAGCACTCGCGGAGTAGTTCACCATGGCTTCGAGCAAAACAACCCTTCGCCGGCCCGCCCGCGCTTCGCGCGTGCAGCGCGCGGCTTCGCAGAAACACGCTGGTGCGCCCAGCCGCGCGGTGCCGCACAGCGCCAACATCGCGGAATTCACGCTGAGCAACGGCATCCGCGTGTTTGTATACGAAAACTTCAACAGCCCG
>JANMNW010000281.1:0-6076 GCA_031368515.1 Chloroflexota bacterium | reverse complement strand
CCTGCAATTATCGCCGCAATGCTGATAGCCAACGTTGCGCAGTTCACCAGTCTGACGCGCGACGCTCGCGCTGCCGCGCCGCAGCTCGGATTTTCATCTCCGCGCATTGCCGGCGGCGCGTTTGCCCCGCTGCGCACCGGCGTCTTGGTGCAGTTTTCGGCATTCGCATCACATGACGCGGGTGTGAGCCGCATCGAGCTGCTGGCCAATGATCAAGTTGTCGATACGCGCGCGCTGCGCGGCGCGCCTTCGGCCAATGTGTCCCTGGGCTGGCGGCCAAGCCAGGAAGGCGACTATGCGCTGCGGTTGCGCGCCTTCGATCGGAGCGGCGCATCCTGGAGCAGCGCCGCCATTCCGGTGCGCGTGTTTGGTGTCGCGCAGGGACTCGGCGCAATGCTGGTAATTTCCGGTGGCGTGTTTCGCATGGGGAATGGGCAGGGGGGCGAAGATGAAAAGCCCGAACATGACGTGACTCTGCGCCCGTATGAAATTGATATGCACGAAGTGACGGTCGGAGAATTTCAGCAGTTTGTGCGCGCGCGCAACTTCAAGACAAGCGCGGAGCAAACGGGCAAGCCGGCTGAGCAAACCTGGCGTGTCGATCTTGGCGCAGGCCGCTTTGACTATCCGGTGCGTTGGGTGTCATGGGATGACGCCGATCAGTACTGCCATTGGCGCAAGAAACGCCTGCCCACCGAGGCCGTGTGTGTACGCGCGGCACGTGGCACATTTCCGCTCTGCTATACTTGGGGCAATTATTTCGATCCGGCGCGCGCCGGGCTGGGAGAATTGCATCGTGTTGGAATTCTGACGGCCAATGCCTCGCCAGCGGGCGCGTTTGACATGGCCGGCAATGTCTGGGAGTGGGTTCAAGACTGGTATAACCCGCAGTTCTATGCGCAACCCAGGGGCGCAGACAACCCCACCGGCCCGGACAATGGCGATCAGCGCGTGATACGCGGAGGTTCCTTTACCAACCCGCCCAACGATTTGCGCGTCACGCGCCGCCTGAAGGCCGATCCCTCGTCGTCGAATGGCGATGTGGGATTTCGTTGCGCGCGCTGATCGCTAAAATAAGCTCATGTGCCGAAGCATCAAACCGCTTTTTAACTACGATCCGCCCGCAACCGAAGCCGATGTGCAGGCTGCGGCGCTGCAGTATGTGCGCAAGCTCAGCGGCTTCGTGAAACCATCACAGGCGAATCAGGCGGCGTTTGAAGCCGCTGTCGCCGAGATCGCTGCCGCCTCGGCACTGCTGCTGGCGCAATTGGAATCGCACACGCCGCCCAAGAACCGGGCGGCAGAAGTGGTGAAAGCGCGCGAGCGCTTCGCCCGCCAGCAGGCTCGAAGAAGCTGAGCTCACGGCGGAGCACGTTGTATTGGGTTACGAAACGCGATTGTCGTTGATGTAGTCCCAGACGATGCGATATCCCATGCCGGGCGCTTGAGGCAAGTGAACATATCCTTGCTCATCCATTGGGTCGCCAATCGCTTCCAAATAGGGCGGCGGCGTGTTGCAGTCCATGCCCGGCGCCAAAAGGCCGCGCTCGTAATATTCGCAAGTGTCTTCGCTCGTTGCGCCCAGCAGTTGCAGATTTGCGAATCCGCTCATGTGTATCTCGCACTTCACGCCAAAGGCCTCGCAAACGGCCGTCATTTTCCTGACGCCCGTTACGCCGCCGCGCAACACGTCAATCCGGCTCATGTCTGAGGCGCCCCGACGAATCCAGTCGGCGCGCGTGTAGATGCTGCCCGCAGCGATCTCGGGAGACAGAATCGGAATCTCCAGCTCACGCGCCAGTTTTTCGTACGCAGCCATGCGGTATTCGAGCATGGGGTGCTCATACCAGTAAAAATTAAGGCGCTCCAACTCGCGGCCCACACGAAATGCTTCTTCGTAGGTTCGATAGGTGCCCCAAGGATCGAAACTGAGTACCATGTCCGCGCCGACTGCCGCTCGCACGGCCTGGCACACCTCAATATCCTGCGCAATGTGCGAGGGGCGACCAGGGTCCGGCTGGCGGCTGACGGGATCCCAAAAATAGTAGGGATGAATTTTGTAGTGCGTGTATCCCGCCTGCTTGCACGCCAACGCATGCTTTGCGTAATCATCGGGCGTGCCCATGTTCGGATAGGTGCTGGCATACGCTTTTACCTTGTCCCGGCATCCACCCAGCAGCTTGTATAGCGGCAAACCAAAGGCGCGCGCCTGCAAATCCCACAGCGCCATATCGACAACGCTGATCAGATTCTCTTCGGTATTGGCGACCCACAGCCAATGCCAGAATCGTTCGCGGTCAAAAGGATCCTGACCGAGCAGCAGTGTTTTGACACGGCCCTCGAGCGTCGCGCACTGCGTGGCATTCATTCCGTCTTGATCGCCGTGGCCGCTGCCGCCAAAGTAGTAGCCTTCGGCGCCCTGATCGGTGCTGATCTTGGTCAGTGTTTGCAGGGTATCGGCTTCCGGCTGGAGCTGGCCATTGTGAAATCCGCTTCGGCGCACTCGGAAGGGGATGACCTGCAGATCGACAATTTTCATAACGTCTTCCTTTGATGCAGCATTCACCGCGCAAGCGAAGCTGCTGACTTGATGCTCAACTGCGAGGTGGATACAGGCGCTCGAAAAGCGCGCGCAGTTCGCGCTGCGTCATGACATCGACAGGCGGCGCGGGCGCGCGCACGTTCGCCGACTGGATGATGCCGCGGTGATGCAACAGGGCCTTATGCACATGATAGAAAATCCCTGCGCCTTGTGCGGCAATGTGATTGATTGGCGCAATCATTCGGTCGAACTCCTCCTGTGCAGACGCTTCCTCGCCGCGTTGAAAAAAGCCCCACACCTTTACAAAGGACTCGGGTTGCGTGCAAAACGGCATGGTGCCTTGCGAGCCTCTGCGCATCTCTTCAATGAAGTATCCGCCGCCGGCGCCCCCAAACACGACGACCCGCTCGCCGCACAGCCGGACCATGTCGGATACCTTTGTTGTCACCGGCGGACTTTCCACCTTGATGTAGCGTGCGTGCTGGCATGATTCGCTGATTTGTTGAGCGAGGGCGGCCGAAATCGGCGCGCTGGGCGTGTCCTGCATAAATATGGGCAAATCGACCGCGTCGGAAATCGCGCGGTAGTAGTCCACGACTTCGCCGGCGCCTGCCGGCATGAACGAAGGCGGCAACACCATTAATGCGTCTGCGCCATGTTCCCGAGCGAGCCTGCTGTAAAAGACCGCCAACTCGGTTCCTGCCGCTCCCGTGTTGATGACGACGGGCACGCGCCCGCGCACCTGGTCCACCACAATGCGTGTGACGCGTTCGCGTTCAGCTTCGGTCAACTTGAAGATTTCACTTCCGAGAGCGACGCCTAGCCCGTGCACGCCCGCGTGGATGTTGAAGTCAACCAGCCGGCGCAGGCTGTCTTCGTCGATCCGCGACTGGGCGTCAAATGGCGTGACAAGTATGGGATACACGCCTCGCATGGGTCTCTCGATTGTCCCTGCCATGTTTCGCTATTCCGGCTGCGCTCGCAACCTTGCACTGACCGTGATATAGACCATGCGCTGCGATTGGTCAAGTGACGGGTGAATTGCGGCCTGTGACACGCGCTTGGTGCAGGCAGCTGGGACGGCAGATCCAGCCGGTTGCATCCTTGTTCGCTGTCATGCGAAAGGCTGCGCGCGATTCTTCAGAGGCATGCAGCGAAAATTTCCCTGCGATAATGCATGCATCACATGAGCACGTTACGCGCCTCATCTCATCTGCTGGCTTTGCTGCCCGAAGCGAACGCACAACTGCTGGCTGAGACGCTGGTCGCTTTTGCAAACAGCGATGGCGGCACGGTCGCCTTGGGCTTTAACGATCAAGGCAAAGCGGCGCTGCGCATTCCGCCTGAAGATATTGAGGCCGTGTTGCGCGAAGCAGCTGCAATGACGTTGCCTCCCGTTCGCGCAGCGCTGGAACCCACCGGCAACACGGAAGGACCGTCGCTGCTCGTTCGCGTGCCGCGCAGCCTGGATTTGCATTCGCTTGCAGATGGACGCGTGTTTGTGCGCGTGGGCGCCGAGAATCGTGCCTTGGCGGGCGACGAAATACGCAATCTGGCTGCGGCCAAAGCCAGCGGCGATTATGAAAGCGATACCGTGGCGGGCGCAAGCCTGTCTGATTTTGACGATGACCTGATCGCCGAATATGTGCAGAAACGCGAAGCGCGCACGCGCCGCAAGCTCGACATCGAATCGCCCAACGCTCGCACCGCCGAGTCGCTGCTGCGAGACATAGGCGCGTTCGATCACAAGGGCCGGCTGACCGTCGCCGGCGTGCTGCTATTTGCCAAAAACCCGCAGGCGTTTTTGCCCAATAGCGGTGTTGTGTTTGTAAAGTTCCCAGGTGTGGAGCCGCGCGGCGAGCAAGGCCGGGTGGGATATGGCCGGCGCGAAGAAATCAACGGCCCATTGGCCCGTGTGATCGAAAAGGCCTGGCAGGTCATTCTGGAAGAGATGCGTGTGGGCGCCATCGTCAAGGGGCTGGAGCGCGAAGAGGTGCTGGAATACCCGGAGTTTGCCGTGCGCGAAGCTCTGGTCAACGCGGTGTGCCATCGCGACTATCGGCTGCGAGGCCGCCGCATTGAAGTGCGCAAATACGCCGACCGGCTCGAAATTATTTCCCCCGGCGGCCTGGCCGGGTTTATCACGCTGGATAACATCATCGAAGAGCACTTTTCACGCAACCCGCGCATGGTGCAAGGCCTGTTTCAGTGGGGCTATATTGAGGAGCTGGGCCTGGGCGTTGACCGCATGATTGAGGACATGGTGGCGGCTGGCCATCCCGCGCCAAAGTTTAATGCCACGGCATACAGCTTCACCGTTGTGATGTCCAACGTGAAAGAGCGCCGCGCGACGCCGAATATCTCGATCAATATTCCGTCGGCCGACGTGCAGGTGACTTCGCCTTCGGGCACCATGACGGTCAACGAGCGCCAGGCGCGGGCGATTCAATACATTCGCGAGCATGGCCGCATCACCAATCGCGACTTCCAGGTAATATGCCCAAATGTTACGCCTGAGACGCTGCGAACGGATCTGTCAGATTTGGTCGAAAAGAGCGTGCTGATGCGCGTGGGCGAGAAGAAGGGCACCTACTATATTCTCAAGTAGCGCATGCGCAAAATCGAGTTGTCGCTGCCGGCCGCCTGGTTGAGCGATGCCAGGCCAATCACCGATTTTTTGGAAGCCGAATGCCTGACGCTGCCCTTGCGTATCACGCTGAAGTCGACGCTCAGGTCATTTGCCGGCTGCACGCATTGGCACTTTAAGCATGCCGAGACGGGGCGACCTGGCACGCTTGAGCTGACATGGTGGCCCGCCGAGCGGCGCGCGTGGCTCACGATTGCCGGAAGCCGGGCAGGCGCATGGCAGCCGGCCCTAATTGATGCGCTGCGCGAGAGGTTGCGCGCGGCTGGGACGCCGGCCAGCGTGGAAACCGGGCCGTGAGGCTGCCGGCCTAGCTGTCCGCCGATACCTTGGCTTCGATCGCCGTGCTCATCTGTGCGCGCAACAGCGCCACATGATCTACCATGATCGCGTCCATGCCGCCGCTGTTCGAGACAGACATCCATGCCGTGATTGACGACATGACGAGCTCTTTCAGATACGCAAATGAAAACCCATCGGTCAGATGCGCCACCCGCGCCAGGCCGTCGGCTGTGAGCTGCAGTTCTTTTTCAAGCGTGGCATTCCACCATTTGAGATAGCTTTCGCGCTCGCTTTGCGCTGGCAGGCCAAAGTGATATTTGCGATCGAAACGGCTCGGCCGGTCGACGATAGCGGGATCGAGCCGTTCGGGATGGTTGGTGGTAGCCAATGTGACGATGCCCGAGTTGTTGACAAAACCATCCAGTTCGTTCAGGAAAACCGAGCGGTTTTCATCAGTGACCAGCGAATCGAGGTCTTCGAGAACTAGCATGCACGGGGCTGTGGCCCGCGCCCGCTCGAAGATGCGGCGGATATTCACCTGACTGGTGGACGGTTTGTCGCCCGCGATGCTTTTGACATAGAGGCACGGCAAGCCAAGCGCGTTCAAC
>JANMNW010000265.1:0-3975 GCA_031368515.1 Chloroflexota bacterium | reverse complement strand
GTTGCGCAGCGCGAGCGCGTCGTCGCGCTCCGGGCGCGCTTGCAAGAGCTCGCCGGCTCGGAATCCAGAGCCCGGCTCTCAGAACTCAAAGACCTTGCGGCATTGGCCGACACGCTGGTCAAGCGCTCGGTGTGGATCGTCGGCGGCGACGGCTGGGCGTATGACATCGGCTATGGCGGCCTCGACCATGTGCTCGCCAGCGGGCACAAAGTCAACGTGCTGGTGCTCGACACCGAGGTGTATTCCAACACGGGCGGCCAGTCGTCCAAAGCCACGCCGCTCGGCGCGGTGGCCAAGTTTGCCGCAGCCGGCAAGCACACGGCCAAGAAAGATCTGGGCATGCTGGCCATGTCGTATGGCAATATCTATGTGGCGCAGATCGCCATGGGCGGCAACGATGCGCAAACGGTCAAGGCGTTTTTGGAAGCCGACGCGTATCCAGGGCCGTCGCTCATCATCGCCTACAGCCACTGCATCGCCCACGGCATCGACATGACGCGCGGGATGAATCAGCAGAAGCTGGCGGTGGAAAGCGGCTACTGGCCGCTGTATCGCTACAACCCGCTGCTCAAGCAGGAAAACAAGAATCCATTCCAGCTGGATTCCGGCACGCCCAAGATCGCCTTCAAAGACTATGCGATGAACGAAACGCGCTATCGCGTGCTGTCACAAACGCATCCGGAAGAGGCCGCCGCATTCATGCGCGAGGCACAGGCGCTGGTGCAATCGCACTGGGCGAAATTGGAGGCCATGGCTAAACCGGCGTAAGCACCAGTCCGCTGCAATCAACGCAAGGTGTCATCATGAACAATCTATGGAATCGCATCGTCGCGTGGATTTTGGCATCGCCGTTGCACAGCCTGTTCAGCGGCTCCGTGCTGCTGCTGACCGTAAACGGCCGCAAAAGCAGCCGGGCGATCACTGTGCCCGTGAACTACACCCAGTGGGGACGCCGGCTGGCCGTGACAAGCCGCGTTGAGCGTGCCTGGTGGCGCAACTTAGGGCCGCGACCCGGCGCGTTGCGCATACCGGTTTCAGTGTTGTTAAAAGGGCGCCGGGAGACCGGAACCGGAGTTGCATATTCGGGCGATCAGTAGGTCAGAGTGTTGTCGGAGGTGTAAGGTCTCAAAGCAATTCTGCACAGTCGTCCTGGCTGGGCAAAGGCGTATGGAATTTCGACCACCGTGCAGGGCGGCTTGAGCGCGTCCGATCTTGAGCGCGCAGCGCATGGGTTGGTCTATGTCGAAATTGAGCTGGATGATCCGCAAGTCAAGCGCGGCTGATTGTGCGACTGCTATGTCATAACTTCTTGGGAGACCTATCAAATGAACTTGAGCACCACATACATGGGGTTGAGGCTGACGCATCCGATTGTGCCGTCCGCATCACCCCTCTCAACCAGCCTGGACGGCATCAAACGCCTGGAAGACGGCGGGGCGCCGGCCATCGTCATGTATTCGCTCTTCGAAGAGCAGATTGAACACGAGTCGCTGCTCTACAGCCACTACGTGGACCATTCAGCTGAAAGCCACCACGAGGCAGTCAGCTACTTTCCAATGGCTCGGCAATATGGCGTGGAAGGCGACCAGTATTTGGGGCTCATTCAGAAAGCCAAAGCAGCGACAAAGATTCCCATCATCGCCAGCTTGAACGGCGTGACTGCCGGCGGCTGGGTGCGTTACGCGCGCGAGATGGAACAGGCGGGCGCCGATGCGATCGAGGTCAATGTCTACTTTCTGCCCACACAATTGGACATGTCCGGCGCAGATGTGGAGCAGCGCTATCTGGACATTCTGCGCGATGTCAAGCGCGCGGTGCATGTGCCGGTGGCGATGAAGCTCGGGCCGTTTTTTAGCGCGCCGGCGCACATGGCCCACAACCTCGCCATGGCAGGCGCCAATGCGCTGGTGCTGTTCAACCGATTCTTTCAGCCGGATATCGATCTGGAATCGCTGGAAGTCTCGCACCAGCTGCATTTGAGCAGCTCGGAAGATCTGCGCCTGCCGTTGCGCTGGGTGTCGATTTTGCACGGGCGTGTGCAAACCGATCTGGCGGTGACCGGCGGCGTTCACACGCATGAAGATGCGCTCAAAGCCCTGATGGTCGGCGCGCGGGTCGCATTTATGACATCGGCGCTGCTCCTGCACGGTCCCGGCCACATCCGGGCCACGGCCGAAGCCCTGGCCGACTGGCTGAGCGCGCGCGAGTACGAGTCCGTCGAGCAATTGATCGGCAGCATGAGCCAGGCGCGCGTGCAAAACCCGGACGCCTATGTTCGGGCCAACTACATGCGCATGTTGGACGGCTGGGGCCGCAATCCTGCTCATTTGCGCAACCCTCCTTTCGGCCGGTGATGTCAGAGTCGCAAACGTTTACAACAGTAAGCAGTTATTGACCGAGCAATCTGATACACCGGCCAACGGATTTACATCGGGTTGAATGGGGCGTGGGTAACGGCACAGCCTACAAAGGTCAATCGGGAAAGGCGGACTAAGCAGGTGAAAACAGGCGCGCGCTGCAGCCGTGAAAGCGCTTACGCCATTGATCGCACGATCAAGACCTGCCGGTCCGTCTTTTGCGTTTTCCCGGTTTGGCGCCACTGAGCCAGCAGAGTTGCGCGCGCGGCAAAACCGCCGACAATACCGGAAGCGAGATACGACATGGCCATTGACACCCCCGCAGGCACCGACTTCAAAAGCTACGAACGCTACAAGGTCAGCGTCGCCGAATACGCACGCTTCCGCGAACAGGGTTTTTTGGCCGTGCGCGGACTGGTCGACTCGGACGACGTGGCCGAGATGAATGCGCACATGGACGACCTGATGGCCGGGCGCGTCGACGTGCCGCCCGAGCGATTCGCCGGTTACAAAGCCGATTTCCCCAAGCGGCCGGCCGACTGGCTGCGTGTGCACATGCTGCACCGCATACTGCCCATTCATGAAAAGTTCATGCTGCATCCGCGCGTGCTGGATGTGCTGGAGGCGCTGATCGGCCCGGATGTGCTGGCGCTGCAGACGATGAGTTTTTTCAAGCAGCAGGGGCAGCCCGGACAAGGGTATCACCAGGATTCCTACTACATTGCCACCTTGCCGGACACGTTGTGCGGCGCGTGGCTGGCGCTGACGCGCGCGACGGAAGAAAACGGCTGCATGTGGTTCACCACCGGCTCGCAGCTTGAGCCGGTTTACCCCAACGACAGCGGTTTTGCGCGCGAACGGCAGAGCAACATCGGCGACATCGGAACGATCGAAAACGAAAGCCACACCGACGAAACGGTCAACGGGTTGACGCGCATCGCGCGCAAGTATGCCGGCCGCGAAGTGAAGGTCGAAGCCGAGCCGGGCGATGTGGTGTTCTTTGGCGGGCATGTGCTGCACCGCTCGCACGCCAACCGCGCCGACTATCCGCGCCGCTCATTTGTGGCGCACTACTGCAACGCGCGCTCATACGTGCCCTGGAACCACGGCGCGCCCTATGAAGGCGACAGCGCCAATTACCTGCATATTCTGGCGCGCGGCCGCACGCACTTGCCGTATGCGCAGCCCGCCTTCGGAACACCCTGCGCGGCCAATACGCCCGGCGCATCGGCCGCCAGCGGCGCGCCCGCGGCGATGATGGGCGGCGCCGACGGCATGATGGAAGCGGGCGAACACGGCGACCCCGCACACGACCAACGCGCTGGGGCGCGCGGACTTGCGCCCTTTCTACTCACATCCGGCCGCGACGGGCACGCTGCGGCCCAATGCCGAGCTGTGCATGGCCGCCTCGATCACCGCGATCACGCGCCGCGCCTGTTCCGGACGCACGTCCAACGGCTCGCCCAGCAACAAGTGGTCGGCGATATTGCGGTAATACTGCGTCGAGCCATAACCCGGCAGCGTCACTTTGACTATGCCGTCGTGGCGCACACCCGAAACATGGCTCACCACGCGAATCTCGTCCTTCCAGTCAGCTTCGATCGCGCCCTTGGTGCCG
>JANMNW010000222.1:0-1903 GCA_031368515.1 Chloroflexota bacterium | reverse complement strand
GCCGCGTCCATTTCACCAGACTCCTGGCAGTGTCGGAATGCTGACATATCGGCAATGCCCGCCGTCTGCGCCCACGCGCCGATCTGCGCGTCGGCGGATCCGGCAGCGGCCTGTGTCTCGGCAAAGACCTGTTCGCGAAATTCCCAATACTTGCCGGCTTTGCCGGCGCACGCGGCTGCGATCGAGATCATGCGCGAGTCCGGCCCCAGGATGTCAAAACTACGCGTGATCAATTGCATCTGTCCGGTCTTGACATAGCGCTCGATCAACGTCTTCTCGGCGCCGTTCGCGAGCTGTTTGCAATATCCGCAGCGCGGGTCTTCAAAGATCACCAGCTTGACCGGCGCATCGTCCGATCCAAGCCGTGAAAAGGCTGGCGCGTCCTTGAGCGTGAGCGCCACCGGCACATCCGGTTGCAGCTCGCCCTGCGTAGGCGGCGCAACCGACGTTGGCACGGATGCAACCTGTGGCGCAGCTGGCAGCCGTGTGGCCAGCGCCATGCCCGCACCCGCGCCCAGCGCGATACCAGGTAGCAGCCCGGCCAGCATGCTGATTGCGATCAGCTTGAGCACGCCCGGCGGGAGATCCCAACGCGTCGTGTGAAGGTGTGGGGTGGACTCGGTCATGTACGCCTCCATGGTGTGACGCGTGCCTACACGCGCATCACAAACACAAAAAACATGCGAAAGAGCACAAATAACGGGCCGGCGATCATCACCCTCAGCCACCAATTGGCGTCAACAGACGCGATGCCAACTGCAATGGCGACCGCCAGCGCCAGGGCCGCGCCGGTAAAGAGCAGCCCTGTGTGCGCCGAATGGGCCGGAGAAGGGCTGGCCGGCACATCGGGAATGCTTATATCGGTCGCCGTCTCAATCTTGATCTGCTGTTCACGAACGATGCGCCGCCGACGCGGCCACGGTTGCACGGCCATGGAAACCTCACTTGGCGATGACTGCTTGACTTTGCAAAACTGGCAGTGGCAAATCACCGCAAAAATCGGGCTGATTGCTGTCCTGGGGCACGCGCGCGCCCGTCACGCTGAACGGCCCAAATACAATACTTCCGACGTTGTGCGTTTCGATCTCGTCCACTTGGCGCTCTTCAACGACAACATCGGTGCGATCACAGGCTATTTCGGTGTCGGTGCCCTGGATATAACACTTGGTGCGGGTCACCTTCAGGTCCTCACGGATATTGGCCGAGATCAGCCACTGCGTGCGCAACTGGATCTGATAGGCGGGTTGGCGCTCAGCGATGTTCGGAAAGCCTGGGCCGTTGGCCGGCTTGTCATAGCTTGATGTCTCGTAGACATGGCTTGGGCTGATGCCAGTGTGTGCGCCCGCGACCGGCGCTCCGCCCGCGCCGACTTTTCCCACATTCCAAGCGCGTTCATCCATTTGCCATGTCGCGCCCATGTCCGGCGCGGCGCAGGCCGCCGACACCGCCGCGCTATACGCCACCACGGTTTTGCCGCAGCGCTGGCGATCAGCAAAATTCACTGTGTTGCTGGCGCTGCCGCCGTTGCAGCCGCTTGTGATGGCGAACGTATTGGGAATACCGACCATGCCACGTGGAAAGGGCTGGCGCGACACGCTAGGGCAGAGCTTGACCAACTCAACGATGTTGACCCCGTCAAAGGCGCAGATCCAGCGCCCGCCGGCGTCATAGCAGATGGGTGGCGACTGCTCA
This sequence comes from Chloroflexota bacterium, assembly GCA_031368515.1. Taxonomy (GTDB): domain Bacteria; phylum Chloroflexota; class Anaerolineae; order J036; family Brachytrichaceae; genus CANJQH01. Next base: position 211 of record JANMNW010000222.1, on the reverse strand, counting down.
GTGCAGGCTTGGTCTGGGCAGTGAAGACCGCCCGATATGGCGCAGCGCGCTGGAATGCGACATGGTGGGTCGCCGCACGCTCCCGACACGTCTTCCACATTGCTGCCATCCGGGCCACACGATTCCGTCACGCGGCGCGGAATGCCCAGCAGATCCCCGTTATCAGCGCGACCACAGCCGGCATTGTTCTGGCCAAAGTCGCACCAGTCGC
>JANMNW010000497.1:0-4126 GCA_031368515.1 Chloroflexota bacterium | reverse complement strand
CCATCAACGACCTTGAACAAGATTGAGCGCCTGCACTCTCAAAGCAACACGGGCACCGATCGGTGCCCGTTATCGTTTTCCCCGCCAACGCTCTCCATCTATTCCGGCCGCGCGCCTTCATTTATTCAGGACGCTAACAGGTAATGGTTAGGGGCAAATTGCTATGACAAGCCAGAATAGCTCCTCGCTATTCTTCTTCGTCATCTTCCGCTCCAGATTCGGACATGTATTCGGCGGCGAACTTGGTGGGTGTCATTGCCGCAATAGGGAGCTTCTTGTAGTCCGAAGTGTTACGGGTTACTATAATATCTGCTCCGAATGCGATTGCAGCGCTTGCTTGTAGTGCATCCTCGAAGTCATTTGTTGGCATTGCTAAGGCCTGTCTTACAGTTGCTGTATCACCAGCAGCAACCTCCACAAATGTCAGCAGATCAGCTATGAACCCGCGAGCATCTTGTTTGACCAGATATGCAACATTTGCGACAGAGTGCCACGCAATGGCTGCCTGTTTTGGATTCACTTCAGCCCAATCCAGCACCTTGGCGCTTTCCACAACCCACTCGGCGCGGTTGAGTGCTACGTCCAGCATGACGTTGGTGTCGATAAGTATCTTCATTTGCCCGACAATCCATAGCGCTGCTTAAGTGCATCCAACAAGTCGTCGCGGCCGTCCGACTTGCGCACTTCAAATTTGCCAACCCACTTCGTCGAAAATCCGACTCGCCGAGATGTGCCTTGGCGAGTTGTTTGAATCAGCAAATCTTCAATCAGCGAGGACAAGTTTGTCCTACGTAATCGTGCCACGGTCTTCGCCCTGCGAATTACGACAGGGTCCAGGGTGATGGTGACTCTGGTCTTCATTGTGCATACTTTACATCAGAGTATGTATTTACGCAAGTAGCCTCGCCATCCCCTATGCTGGTTATTCTCGTCATCCGTATATAGTGCCGCACAGCGAATCAGCATGAATGACACAGTTCACGAGCATTGGTAACGTAGCCACTCGGAAGGGCCGCGATGCTTCTGACATAGACAGGATATTCCATTCCGTGAAGTCCGATGCTGGGCTCGATAAATTTGGAAGGCTTCGGTCGATAGCCGCCTTCACGTCGGGGACAATTCGAATTCCGTCGCGTCCATGCAAGACGTGAAGCCATTCATTTTGATGAGCAGCTTTGTCGTTTTTCAGGTGTCCTTGCTATTTATCTTTAACCGCACCGATTCAGCATGTCAAACCGCTCGCCGATACTCGAGATGCAAGCCGCTCAGCGCGAGAAAGCTGACACACTTGCCCGTTCCTTGCACCGGCCGTCGCTTCCTTGAACTGCCGTGCGGCCCAGATCTCATACTGGCGCATGTCTACCGTTTTTGGCCGCGGAGGGAGGTTTGCAGCCAGGCCAGGCTGCTGGGCCTATGACCGGCCCTAAGTTCGACAATTTGTTCCGTTGTGAACGGCGGCAGCAGCAGATCGGGCGACTCGTGGTGGCTTCGGAAAAGATCGGCGATAAAGTGTAAACGGTCGCCGAGATTGCCCCAGTCATCGGCGCCGGAACCTGTCGTAGTGTCTGGTGTTGGGTCAATCTGCTCAAGCAATGCGCGCAACTCTGGATTGGCGATTACTTTCAGAGAGGCCGGAAACTGCGCCCGCAGATCGTCGCCCAAGCAAAGCCGCTCGTCCGGCGGAATCCACAGCGTCATCAAGTGTTCGGTCAGAAACCGTCGCACTTGTTTCTGAGTGACCGCGAGCAAGCGTGCCATGGCATTGTCCAGGGGCGCTAGCTGCCGCTCTCGACTTCTGCTGCGCCAATCGGCATAAGCCGCTGCACCGCGCGTTGGAAAGATCGCAGCGATGACACGCCGCGTCATGGGTTCGGGCTCAATCGAAGACGCTTGCATGGCTGCCAGGATCTCGGGTTGCAGCCGCGTCTGTTCGTGATACCCAATGGCTAAGTTGGCGCACAACATAAGCTCGGCTTGAGCTTTTTTGTCTCGCTCAAACAGCGCCTGATAGTAAAGAGCAAAGGCACGGCGCAAGAAGTGCTGTCCAACGGGTGGTTTTCCGTCGCGCAGGTCCGTGCAGAACTGGGCAATGGCGCTGGCATCATAGGCCAGATCAGCAAGCCGTGTGGCTGCAAAACGCGCGAACTCACGGCCAATTTCGGCAAACACCTTGCGGTTGCCCTGAGCCACCGCGGCGCTTACTCGTTCAATGGCTGCAAATGGGTTGAGCGCGTCCCATATTGCCTGGTTTGTTGCCAGCAGTGAGCGCGTCCTGTCGTGCGGCTGGGCAACCGCGGCCACATCCTTCACCGCGCGCCGCGTGACGGGCGAAGTTGTCAGCACATGCTCCAGTGCGCGCAAGAGATCCTCTTTGCGGATGGATTGTCCGGCTTGCCGAGACGCCCAGGTGGCGAAACAGCACCAGTTTGCTCCTCCGACGCGTGCGAACAACGCTGATGCCAGCTCGTGATAGCACAGCGTGATCTTCAGATTGCGCATAACGGGCTCACGCAAGCGCGAGATGTGATCAACTTCTGCAATGCTCGGTATTTGCGACATCGGAAGTGCGTCCCTCAGTAATAAGCCTTCAATGCGCTCGATCACTGTCACTCAGCGCATAGGCTGCCGCATTGTCAAACGATAGTGCCTGACCATGGGTTTGGTTGGAATTATTGCCGGTATCGCCCAACTTAGCACGCGCGTCGAATTAAGTTGATGGGCGATTGCGCATATACCCCCGCTTCGCGGGGGTATATGCGCAATCGCCTAATCAGATTATTCTGACACGACTCCTTAGCTTCTACGGCTTGCCGCTTCGGCCGGAATATGTAAGGGAGTCAGTGTGGCCCTCTTTCATTCCGCAATCGCTTAATTTCTTCTTCCATTTGTGGGCTGCGCACAGCTGCGGAGTACCAAGCATCGATCGGGCTTTCTCCGGGTTGATCGCTGACCACGACCACCACATCGGGTCGATTGAAGACCTCAGGTCTGAGCCGCGTGCCGATCCCCGGATTCTGCGGGGCGTGCAGGAAGCCGTCGCGAATATCCAGATTCGGATCGACGAATTCGTTGTACCACCCCTTGTGCAATGTCGGCTGGAATTCTTGAATCATGGCGTTGGCCGCACTCATGCAAATGTGGGCGCAGGCGAAGATATTCACCGGCCCCGTGCAATCGTGAGGGGCAACAGGAACCTGATGTGCCGAAGCCAGGATGGCAATCTTATGCGTCTCTGAGATCCCGCCGGTCCAGATCAGGTCGGGCATGACAATACGGGCCGACCCATTCTCGATAAAGGGTCGCAATTGCCAGCGGCTGAGCAGACGCTCTGAAATGCAAACAGGTGCCTTGGTCGCTTCCTGCAGCCGGCGCAGGGCCTCGGGGTTGTGCAGCGGCATCAGATCTTCCTGCCACATCATGTCATAAGGCTCCATGCTCTGCGCAATACGGATGGCAATGGGCAGTGTCCACTTGCCATGGCCATCGTTGGCAATCTGGATGGCCATGCCGACGGCGTCACGAATCTCGCGGATGGGCTTGAGCGCGCGATCCAGATCCGCCGGCGAGAGAAATTGTCCATGGCTGGCAATCGCCAATGGAATCGTTGGCCCGCCCTTGATGGCGGTGATGCCCTGATCCATGAGGCGCTTGGCTTCCTCAGCGGCGCCTTCGTATGGCATGGTCGTGGCATAGACAGGGATCTTTGTCCGAACCGCTCCTCCGAGCAATTCGTAGACAGGGAGTTCGACCTTCTGGCCTTTGATATCCCACAAAGCCATGTCAAGCGCAGAAATGGCCCGCATCTCTGCCCCACCATACCCGGCGTGATCCGAGAGGCGAAACATTGCCTCCCAGTGCCGCTCAATCGTAAAGGGATTGCGACCAATCAGGAGTGGTCCAAACAAGTCGTGGATCGCCGCCTGTACGACCGTGGGCGCATAGAACGTCTCGCCCAGCCCTACGATGCCCTCATCCGTGTGCACCTGCACCCAGATGTTATACGGCTGCGCTTTCGAGCGGATAGTTTCGATACGTGTGATTTTCATCTCGACTTTAGACAAAAGTGCCCCGACGCTGGGCTGGCCGCGCGAGAAAGCAGATAAGAATTTTGCGGCACAGGCGCGAT
>JANMNW010000165.1:0-2794 GCA_031368515.1 Chloroflexota bacterium | reverse complement strand
TGAGCGGGATTTTGGCGCACCACCAGCGCGCCAGCGTTGACCACGGCAGACATCGGATCGTGCATCGCTTCAGCCGGATCCGACACGCCGAGCACTTGCTGATATTGCTGCACCACGCGCGGGTCGTTCAGCACATCGTCCAGGCCGCGCGCAACATCGTAGATCATCAGCGCCCACTCGTCCAGGCTTTCAATCACTGTGCCCAGATTCTCCGGGCGCTCGTGAATCAGCTTGCTGATCGAACGGTGCTGAAACATCGCGCGCGCCACATTCGCCTGCAACTCTGGAATGCGCACCTTGGTGGCGTCGATCTTCTTGTCCCGCCCTTCGCTCACGAACCGGCGCACCAGCGACTTGTCGCTGGCGGCAGAAAATGCCAGCGCGATCGCTCCGGCGCAACCCAGGATGACCCACAGCCACCAGGCTTGCGGAAACCAGAACAAATTAAGCGTGCAAAGCACAACCAAGATGGCGGAGATGATCACGACTGTGATCGTCTCTTTGCTCATCAGTCCCTTGACCATCGCCTGCTGGCGGGCTGACCGATGAAGTTCCTGCGCGCGTGGTGACATCGACATTGTATGTGGCTCCCTGGCTGTGTGTTTCTGCAAGTTTGTTCGCTCTGCTTTGTATAGTCGCACGAACAGCCCTCATCCCAAGGGCCGAGGCCGCTTTTCAATCAAAAGTTTTACGCGCCGTCATTCTTGCAAGCGTTTGACAGGCAACAAAAAAGGACGTCCCGCCGCGGCGCGGGGCGTCCCTTTCAATTCGTCTTGCGATGTCAGCTCAATTCAACGCCATAGGCCATGGCCAGCTTGGCCACCGCGCGCTGTGATTCGGCGAGCGTATCCAGCTCGCTGCTTAGCATACTCATCATCTGGGTGACGTGCTCGTGGGTCAGCGTCATCGCCCGCGTGTGGCGCAGCACCTCGTTGATGCTCACCACATGGTCGATGGTCTGCGAAATGGCTTCGCGCGATTGCGCCACCACATCGCGCGCCAGGATTAGCTTGTTGTAATCTTCATCGACCTCTTCGTTTACGTGGTTGGCGGTGACCAGCGCTGCAGCATTGTTGAACGAAGCGATGGAGTCGAGATTGGCGTCTTTGACTTGATTGTGGTCCATGACGCTGTAGAAGTGCTCCAGCACGCGCGGGTGCTGCAATATTGTGTCCATGCCGCGCGCGATGGTGTAGACGCGCGTAACCCACTCGTCGAGGCTGGCGCTCAAGTTGCCGAAGTCTTCTGTGCGGGCGGCCATCAGCTTGAGAATCGAGCGATGCTGGTAGAGTGCGCGCGCCACGCCGGCTTGCAGCTCGGCGATGCGAACGGTGTCGGCGCTGATCTCCTCATGCACGATATCGTTGGCGATATTGCGCACAAGTTTGGGGTCGCGGGTGCTGGTCCAGGCCATGGCGCACGCGCCAACGCCGCCGAGCAACAGCCACAACCACCACGTTTCCGGCAGCCAGAACACATTGAGCCAGCACAATGCGGCCATGATCAGCGAAATGACCATGATGATGATGGTCTCAATTCGCAGAAATCCCTGGATGAGCGCGCTGCGCCGGGCGCTCTGTTGAAAGTTATTGCTTACAGTTGCCATCAGTCATACTCCATCGGTGCGGAACGGATATTTGGCGCATCCGTATCGGCAATGCGCATCTGTTAGTCGTTACGCGGGTACGCATTCGCGCACGTATTGAGCAATATGAGACCAAATGCCCATCCGTTGACATGCTTGCCATGGCGTGACAGGCGACGCGGCTGTTCTGGTTGCCGCGCCTCATGCTTGAACGTGTCTGCGTGTCGAAGGGGATCTAGTATTCGTCGGATGACTGCGGCACCAGATAGGTGCTGAAAAACTCCTGCACCAGGCTGCCGGCTTGCTCCAAACGCATCAAATGATCGCAGATCATTACGTTCATGTGCTGAGCGAAGGCCCAGTCGATTTCACCCGGATGCGTTGCGTGCAGGCGCTGGTGCACCTGGCTCATGCCGCGCAGCGAGCCATCGATTTCAGTGGCGGCGCCGAGCATGGCCTTTTTGACTTCGCCAAACAGGCTGTACTCTTCGCCGCTTTCGACCGGCGCATCCTCGTGCGCCAGGATCAAGCTCAGCGAATCATTGGCTTCGGCGTTGCGCGGGCCGCCGTCGTTCAAGCGCTTCATGCGCTCGACTATGAGCGGGTTTTTGACAAAGCTGTCGACATCGCGCGCGACTGAATACACCCGCACGATCCATTCGTCCATGTTGCGGGCGACATCGCCCAGCGGCGCGCTAGGGCGGGTGCGAATGGTGCGAAAGATCTGACGATGGTAGTCCAAGGCGCGGATCATGTGGCGGCGCAGCTCCGGCGTGCCGAATTTCCCGGCGTCGAAGCGTTCATAAAACATCTGCGCGCTGATCTGGCCTATGAACTTTTCATCATTGAGGGTGGTGTAAACGAGCACCACGCAACCAGCCGCTCCCAAGGCCAGAAACGCCCACCAAATTTGGAAGGGCAGGATGAAATCGAGCAGCGCAAACGCCGTCGAAACCACGGTCAATGCTATGATGACAGCGGCCTCGGGATGCAGAATCGCATGTTTGAACACACGGCGACGCGCTTCCTTGAGGATGTCGGCTGAGGTGAATCCGGTCTTCATAGAGATTTCTTGACAACTTTCTTTGTAGTCTCGAACTATAGTCGCAACTTGATTCGGGTACTGCGTTAGAAAAACATGAAAGACCGATAAAATGATATTTAAGAATGAGTTCTAATATCTTTGCAATCGAAACATCCTGCGATGAG
>JANMNW010000104.1:0-15985 GCA_031368515.1 Chloroflexota bacterium | reverse complement strand
CGAGCATCATCACCAACACGCACGGCCAGAGCAGGCCGGCATTTTTGCTGGGCAACTTCGGCGCGGTGGCGCAGTCGTTTTTCTGGCGCGGTTCGCAAAGCACGCTTGATAATATTCCGGGCCGCGCGCTTTTTGACCCGCTGCAAATGATCGGCTTCGGAATCGGGTTCCTGTGGGCAATGAGCGCCGTCGCCCGCGAGCCGGCGGCACGCAAGCTGCTGGTTTGGCTGGTGGTGCTGTCGCTGCCAACTATCTTGACCGAGGGCGCGCCGTCGTTTGAGCGGATGACGCATGCGGTTCCGGCGGCCGCCGCAATGGCCGCCATCGGCTGGGTAAAGCTGTGGCGCGTCCGCGCGGATCGGCCGCCCCTGCGACTGTGGCCATGGCTTGCCGCTGCGGTGCTCGCGCTAAGCTCGCTCAATGGCGTGGCGCTGTATTTCACCGCCTACGCCCGCGCGCCACAGCTTCGCGACGACTTTACCGCGCACATCACCGCCCTGACGCGCACTCTGATTGAGCGCTCCAGAACCGACGCCGTGTTTGCCGACCGCATAACCGAAGCCGAAAATGCCGTGCACTTTGACTATTTGCTGCCGGGCACCGACGTGCGCTATCTGGACTTTCGGCAATGCCTTCCATTGACCGATCGGCGCGCCACTGACACGACCTACGCGCTGGCAGCCGGGCGCGATCCGCGCAGCTTGGATCAGCTGCGCACTTTGTATCCCGCAGCGTCCATCACCGTGCAGCGCTCTGAAAGCGCCTGGTTGATTGACGATGTCACCTTAATGAGCATTCCGGCTGGCGCGCCGGTGCGACTGTCCGCGCAGCCGGCCGATATTGCGTTTGCGCCTGGCATGCGCCTGGTGGGCTACACCCTGGCACCCGAACGCGTCAGCGCCGGAGACAGTGTGTTTGTCACGTTGTATTGGCAGGTTATGCGTGATATCAATATCGACTACACGGCGTTTGTGCACATTGCAACCGATGCGGCATCGCCCCCGGTTGCGCAGCGCGACGGCCCGCCGTGTCAGGGTTTTTATCCAAGCAGCCAATGGCGTGCCGGCGACGTGGTGCCCGACAGTTTCGCGATTACCATTCCCGCCGATGTGCCGGCGGGCGCGTATCCCTTGTTCGCAGGCTGGTATCAATTCCCTTCGCTGGAACGCGCCGCGCTGGCGGCGCCGGCAGACGGCGCCGATGGCCGCGCGCGCTTTGCCGTGCTGCAGATCACGCGCTGACTATGGCACGCGTTCGGCAATGCCGCGCAACCGATCGAGCGTCGATTCGTGCTGCTCGATGGCGATCACGATGACATGCGCCCCGGTGATTCGGATGTGCCAGGCAACCATCTGGTTGGGACCTATCTGCGCCACTGTCTCGAAAACCCCTGTGCGCCGAGCGGCTTGCGTCATGGCAATGGCAACCTGCGGCGCAGACAAAATAAGCGTGGGCGTGACTTCTCGGCCACTTGCGATGCCAGCCGCCGACGCGGCAATGCGCAGCGGCGTCACGCGCAGCGCACCCTGGCCGATGGTTTCGCTGTAAGTGCCCGATGCCGGGTAGGCCACCACTTCGTTGCTCAATTCAAACGGTATGCTGCGGCTGAGCCCAAAGCGATCGCTCGCATCCCAGGTGAAGTTGCCGGGCGGCGCGTCATACAACCAGGCCAGCAGCGCGCCCGGTTGATACAAGCCTTGGGTCGCGCGATTGACCAGCGGCGCATTGCGATTGGCGCGCAACGCGTCCCAGTCGCGATCCAGGTAATTCGGATCAAAATCGGGTGTGCTGCTGAGAGCCAGCACTTGCCCGTTGCGCCAATCCAGCACAATAGCCGCGCCCTTTTCACCAACCAGCGCGTTTGACAGCGCTGTTTGCAGCGCGATGTCGAGCGTGAGCGTGAGCGGTGCGCCGATCTGGCGGCGGTGGAGAAGCGCATCGCCAAAGCCGCTGGCGCCGCGCAAGGTGGCGTCGGCAAAGGCCTCGATTCCGCCCGCGCCATAGCGCTGGCTGTAGTAACCCACCGCGCCGACCGCGGCCGGCAATGGATACGTGCGCGAATACATGGCACGGCCGTTGATCTCGGCCACCGGCGCGCTCAGCGCCAGCGGCGTACCGTCGCGCGCAAGGATTGGCCCGCGCGCGATGGCACGCTCATCTTCGACCCGGCGCGGGTTGTCCGTCCGCGCCACCAGCGCCCGGGAGCGCAGCAACATCAGCGAAGTGGTGGACAACGCCAGCACGCCCATGAGCCCGGCCAACAAGCGCGCGGCGTTGCGTTGCACCGGAAGGTCGGGCGCGGCGGCGCCGGCTGGCTGTGACTGCGCACTCTCGGCGTCGCTGGATAATCGGATCAAAAGCCCGGCCGACACCATCCACGCCAGCAGCGAGCTTCCGCCGTAGGAAACAAACGGCAGTGTCACGCCAGTGAGCGGAAAGAGGGCCAGGTTGCCGCCCACGATGACCGCCACTTGAATCGCCAGCGAAGCGGCGATGCCGCCGGACAGCAGGCGCACATAGAGCGAGTTGCTGTGCAGCGCCACGCGCCAGGCGCGCTCGCAAAGCAGCGCAAACGCGGCCAACAGCGCCAGCGCGCCGATCAAGCCAAACTCCTCGGCGATCACCACGAACGGGAAATCGGTGTGCACAGCCGGCACGTAGTCGGGCCTGCCTTGATACAAACCCTGGCCCAGCAGTCCGCCGTTGGCGATGGCGATCATCGATTGCACAATCTGGAAGGAACGGCCCTGCGGATCGATATCCGGGTTCAGCCAGATGCTGATGCGGGTGGCCACGCGCGGGGATAGCATGCTGCCCGCCGCTCCGGCGGCGACGAACGCGACGATCAGCGCCAGCGGCACGCGTTTGCGCCCGGTCGCCAGATATAGCATGAAGGCGAACGTCAGCAACAACAGCGACGCCGCGCCAAGGTCTTGTTGCGTGGCCAGCAGGCCGACGGCCGCCAGCCACATGACGATGGCCGGCAGCAGTTCAGTCAGCATGCGGCGCAGCGATGCCGCGCTTTGCTCGAGGCGCAGCATGCGCTCGGACAAAAACGCGGCCCAGAACGCAATCATCATCAAGCGCAGTGTTTCGCTTGGCTGCAGAAAAAGACCGCCAATGCTCAGCCACAATCGCGCGCCGCCCCCCGATGGATTGACGCCGAGCCAAAGCGTGGCAACAAGCAGCACAAACGCGGCCAGCAGCCAGGTGTATTTGAAGCGCTTGAGCCAGCGCAGCTTGTCGCGGCTGGCCGTGATCGACGCGAAGGCCAGGGTGGCGAACGCCAGCGACGAGACTTGTCGCATTGTGAAATTGGGCGCCACCCGCGCGATCACCAGCGTGCCGCAGGACAGCAGCAGCGTTACCAGAGGCAGGATCAGTCCATCGCGGCTGGGGGCAAAGCGATTGAGCCAGACATGCAGGGCTACGACGACGGCGCTCAGGCATGCCTGCGCGACGAGCGGCAACGTGTCCCTGGTTTGCATGGCCAGCGATGCCGCGCCAAGCCAGCCAAAGAGCAGAGCGAGCGCGGCAAGGCGACGCTCAAGCGATGATGGAGTCGGCCGCACGCGGCGATTGTAAACTGCGCCTAATGAACAACCTGATTTTGGGCGCCAGCCGCGGTCTTGGCGACGCATATGCGCAGCAGCTGCCGCGCGCCGGCGATACGGCCTGGCTGGTGGCGCGCGGGCGGCCGCATCTCGGCACGACCGACGGCGTTTCGCGACATTGGTTCGAGATCGATTTGTCGACGGCCGACTGCGGTGAACGCGTCAAACAGGCGCTGGGCGATGCGCGGCTGGATGTCGTCGTCTACAACGCCGGCATTTGGGAAGGCAGCGCATTTAGCGCCTCGTATGAGTTCGAGGCGGTCGACGACGAGGAGAATGCGCGCGTCATCGCAATGAATCTGACCGGCGCGATCAACACGCTAAAACGACTGTTGCCGAATCTGCGCCAGTCGGACAACCCAAAGGTGATTCTGATAGGCTCAGTCAACGGCCTTGAGAATACCCGCATGCCGGAAGTGGCATATAGCGCAAGCAAATTCGGCCTGCGCGGTGTGGCGCACGCGCTGCGGGAACATTGGCGTCAACACCGCATCGGCGTGACAGTGCTCAACCCGGGCAGCATTGGCCCGGGCGATGTGTCGCATGGGGATCTTGTGGCCCTTGCGCGCTGTGTGATTGCGCTTTCAAATGGCTCATGCGTCAAGGAAATTGACATTCCTGCCATGAGCGATCCGTTCTAACTTGGGGATGCAAGGAGTTGCCATGAATCTGATTGAATATGACGATGCAAGCGCGGAAGTGCGCAAGGTGTACGACGACATTCGCCGCACGCGCAAGAGCGACTACATCAACAACATCTGGAAAGTGCTGGCTGCTCATCCAGCCACGTTGAAGCGCACGTGGGAAGAAGTGAAGACGCTGATGGGGCCGGGCGCGCTCGACCCGCTGGTGAAAGAGCTGGTGTATATCGCGGTGAGCGTCACCAACAATTGCGAATACTGTGTTGCGACGCACACTGCGTCCGCTCGCGCAAAGGGCATGAGCGACGCCATGTTTGGCGAATTGCTGGATGTGGTCGCGTTGGCGAACAAGACCAACCGGCTGGCCATTGGCCATCGCGTCGAAGTGGATGAACGCTATCGCTAGAGCGCGGTTTGGCGCGCGCTTTCACCCGGCCTGGCTGCGCAGCGCACGCCAGGCCGGTTCGCTTTCGAAATCGTAGTATTTGGTGCTGGTCGGCGCAAAGGCGCTGGCGATTCCCTGGGGCAACACGCCGTTGTGCAGCCGCACGTGCTTGTAAAAGCGCGGCGAAACGACCTCTGCCGCCTGCCGGTGCACCGGGCTGCCGCGCCATACATCGATCGCGGCCAAATCGCGCAGCAGAACAAGATTGACGTAGTTGGCATCCGGCATGCGCAGGGTCGAATAGCTCAGCACATCCGGATATTGCAGCAACTCGTCCAGCAGCAGGTTGTCCAGGTGGTTGATCTCGTCGACTATGGAGTCGGGCAGGTTGTCGGCGCGAAAACCGCAGAACCCGACAGCGCCAAGTGATGCGGCCGCGCGGATCGCGTCGGGGTGATACAGCACAATGCGATGATCATCGGTCTCGGGTTCAACGCAATGAACCGCGCGTCCGCTTGCCGAGTAGGGTTCCGCAATCGGCTGAGCGAGCAGCGTCATCAGCGCCAGCCGAGCCTGTTCGAGACCGGCGAAGTCGCGCTCATGGTGACGCGTGTCGGCAAAGGGGTGCCGCGCAACGCTTTCGTTGGCGTCCAGGGATGCAATTGGTTCAGCCGGCATTGTGATGAATGCCGGTTGTAGCTCAAAATATGCTTGCTGCCAAGCGGATTGCGTTTTGGGTCAAGCCGGAACTGCGTCCAGGTTTCGAACCAGCATCCGGAAGATGTCGGACTCGGTGATGATGCCCGCGATGTGGCTGCCATCCAGCACCGGCAGCCCGCTCACTTTGTGCTGCAGCATCAGCGCGGCCGCGTCACGAATCGACGTCTCGGGCGTCACAGTGATCACCTTGCGGGTCATGATGTTTTCAATAGTCAAGGTGTCCAACAAGGTCAGGATCTCGGCGCGGCTGAGGCTTGTGGCTGATGACGGTTCGACGGCGCGAATATCGCCCAGCGTCACAAGGCCGACCAGATGATCTCCTCGCATCACAGGCAAGCGTCGCACGCGCCGCGAGATCATCAGCTTGTGCGCCTCATGTATCGAGGTGGACGGCGCAATGACAGCCGGCTCCTTTGTCATCCAGTCGCGCACTCGTGGTGTGGTCATGTTTCTCCTGCCGCGGTGCCGGCGTGATTGGTCCGACGCCCGCCCTGTCAGCATAAAGCGACAGTGCGGCGCAGGATTCACCTATCCGATTGCAGAGCTGCTGGCCATGCGGCCACATCTGCGCAGCGCATGACTAATCCACCGCCGTGCGTCACCTGGCCGTACGGCCAGGGTGGGGCAATGACAGGTTCTTAGAATGAAATCGCATGAGTCGTTCCGGGCAGGATGCGCGGAACAGGAGCGACTGCCATGATCAAGGTATTGGTTGTTGATGATCACACCATGGTGCGGGCGGGATTGCGCGCGCTGCTGGAGGCGTTTGACGATCTGGCCTTTGCGGGCGAAGCGCCTGATGGCGAAGCGGCGCTGATGGCGTTTGACCGCTGTAAGCCCGACGTGGTCCTGATGGACGTGGTGATGCCGCGCATGGATGGTGTCGCGGCGCTCAAGGCCCTGCGCGCGCGTGATCCCAATGCGCGCGTGGTGATGCTGTCAAGCTTCCCGGGCGAAGACGTTGTGCAGCAGGCGATTGCAAGCGGAGCAATGGGGTTTGTTCTAAAGAACGCGACTGCCGAAGAATTGGCGCATGCCATCCGCAAGGCGTACAACGGCTCGCGTATTTTGTCGCCCGAAGCCACGGACGCGCTGGTGCACGCGATGCGCCGGGACAGCGCGCCGGGCGCGGACCTGACGGCCCGCGAGCGCGAAGTGTTGGCGCATATGGCGCGCGGGCTGAACAATTCCGAGATAGCTGAGCGGCTCTTCCTCAGCGTGTCCACCATCAAATTCCACGTCAGCGCGATTCTGTCAAAGCTTGGCGTAACCAACCGTGTCGAAGCGGTCGCACTTGCGCTGCAACACGGCTTGCTGCGCGACCCGCTGCCGGCCTGACGACAGGCGTTCCGCCGTCCCTTGACGCGGCCGCACAGAAAACAAACTCGCGCCCGGTTGGCTTCGACCGAGAAGTCATCCGGGCGCGGTTGTATTTCGATCCAGCTGATTCAGGCAACGGCTTTTTTCATGGTCACGCGGATGTATTCGAAGGCCTCGATCCATGCCTGATGCACTTCGGGTGTAAACGCGTCGGCCAATGACTGCTGGAGCGTCCACATCAGAGCGGCGCTAAAGGTGTCAAAGTCGGCCGGCGACGCGCCGTAGCCGGCGTGCCGTTGCCCCAAAGTCTGTATCTGCGGCGCCAGAGTGGCGGGGTCATGCAACCCGGCGACTGCCATGCCGATGGACGTGAGCAGCATGTTTGCTTGCGCTTTCATGTCGCCCTTGAACAGCGCCTGAAGCGACGGGTCGATCTCAAACAAACGGTGATAAAACAACGTGCCGACTGCTTCTTTGTCTTTGTCGATGGCCCCAAATGTATGCCGCACCAGTCTGATTTGTTCGGAATTCATGGATATTCTGCCTTTCTAGAGAGTGCGGCGAAGGAGCTGATCCATTCGCCGCCGCCGGAGTTGAGTGCAGCTTAGGACTGGGCTGGATTGGCGGCATCGTGCCTTCAGTCACTCTGAACTAGTCAGTTGGCCAGGCGCATCCAGCGCAACTGAGTAGTTGCCAATTGCAGATGGCGACTACTCTTATGTGCGACCATGAAAGCACATGAGCCAAGGATATTCCGCACAGCTTTTGCGCGTTTTGTGGCAATCCAGGCCGCAGGCGTGCCCGATGGCAGTTTATTTTTATCCGATATCCAGGCGTTGCATGCCGTTGCCGACGCGTTGAAGCGTGCCGGCCGCCGAATTCCGCAAGGCGCGTATGGCCGGTTGCATGCTGTATGGCATGTCGGTTCGCATCTTGAGACGCTGGCGCTTGGGCAGCCGGAGAAATGGACGCTCATGATGCGCGTGGTGGACAACTTGCGCGAGACGCAGTTGTCTGATGCATTGGCTGATGCGGCAGCCGTGCTTTCGCCAGAATGCGCAGCGCAGCTCAAAGCCGTCAAGCTGATTTCGGTGGATGCGCACACGTGCATCGAGTCGATGCATCGCGGGCCCTACGGGTCTGAAGCGCCGACAGCGCAGAAGATCGAGCGCTTTGCGCGCGAGCGCGGTCTGGTGTTGCAGGGCGATCTGCACGCAGTCTATTTGTCCAATCCGGATTACGTGCCGCCGGAGCACGTGCGAACCCTTGTGCGCATGCCCGTGTTAAACCCGCTCTGAATGGCCCGTCACAGGCACGGGCCATTCCCACCGATTTACACAAAATTATCCAGCTTTATCGCGTATTTTGCGGCCCCACTGACATTCCACCCGCAGTATCCGACGACTGACATACGCGGTGCGCAGGTCTATTGACATCAATTTTGCACCCTGCTATATCCTGCCAGCGCACACGCCCCTTCTTCGGTGATTGCCGCTTTCATCTATCGTGCGCGGAAGATCGACTCTGCTGGATTGGCTGTTGTGCGCCGTGACGCACGCAGGCCACGAGTGACGGCATGACCAAGCTTATTTGCTCAAAGCGATACGACAACATCCCGTTTGCGCATCGGGCGCCGTTTCATGACGGGCATTGCGCAAGCATTCACGGGCATAACTGGTCGTTTGTCTTTCAGTTCGCGGCCGACGCCGTCGATGTGAATGGATTTGTGATGGATTTTGGCAAGCTGCGTCCGTTACGCGAGCGGCTTGAATCACTGGATCATGCTCTGGTGCTTTCCACAAGCGATCCAGAGCTGGCCTATCTGCAGGAGACGCTGGGGAAGCGCAATCTTGCGCGCATCGTGGTCATTGACGACTGTTCGTGCGAAGGCATTGCGCGCTGGGGATTTCACACGGCGTCGCAAATTGTCGAAAACTTGACCGACCGGCGCGCGCGCGTGACGAGGTGCGAAGTACATGAAGACGAAAGAAACGCCGCGGTCTTCGAAAGAAGCGCAGCTGCTGGTCAGTGAAGTTTTTGGGCCGACGATTCAGGGTGAAGGCGCCAGCCTGGGCTTGCCTTGCGCGTTTTTGCGCCTGGGCGGTTGCAATCAGAAATGCGTGTTCTGCGACACGCCGTATACATGGGACGCCAGCCGTTTTGATTTGCGCAAGGAGCTGCGCACCGAGAGCGTCGCATCGCTGGCGGAGCGGATTTTGGCTCTCGGTGTGAAGGCGCTGGTCGTCAGCGGCGGCGAACCCATGCTGCAACAGGACAGCCTGCGGATTTTGAACGAGTTGCTCCGGCAGAACGGCCTGCATGTCGAGGTGGAGACTGCCGGCACTATCGCATGCGCGTGGCCGGATCTGTTTGACCAGTACAACGTGAGCCCAAAGCTGGCCAACAGCGGCAACGCGCTGTCCGTGCGCTACAACCCTGGCGCGCTGGATTCGCTGATGGCGACCGGCCGCGCAAATTTCAAGTTTGTGGTGTCGAACCCGCTTGAGCTTGCGGATGTGGATGCGCTGGTGGACCGCCATGGATTGCGCCCGGTTTACATCATGCCCGAAGGCATTAACAGCGACGTCATTCGCAAAACCAGCCTGGAGATTGTGGATGCGGTGATTCAGCGCGGCTATCGACTGACGCCCCGCCTCCACATCGACTTGTGGGGAAACACGCGCGGACGTTGAAACAACAAGAGGGTGAATGGATCGTGAAAACAAATATGCTGCAAAGTGATCGAACCGCCCAGAAGCACTATCGAAATGGCCACAGCCCAAAGCACGCCGACGATGACAAGCGCCGCGTGCTGGAGATGTGCGTAAAGCAGATCATAGATCTGGTTGACGAAGACCCGGAGCGAGACGGGCTGCGTGACACGCCGAAGCGCGTCGCGCGCTGGTGGATGGACTTCGCCAACTTCGATCCGGGCGCGTACGACACGGTGTTTGACAGCGTGGAAGAAGGACAGCAGGTGACCGTGTCCGGCATCCGCGTCTGGTCGCTGTGCGAGCATCATTTGCTGCCCTTTTACTGCGATCTCTCGGTTTCCTACCGGTGCGGCCGCCACATCATCGGGCTGTCCAAGGTGGCGCGCATCGCAAACAAATGCGCGCACCGCCTGCAAGTGCAGGAGCGGCTGGTGGTGGACGTGGCGGAAGAACTGAAGCGGGCGATTAGAACGCCGGATGTGGCGGTGATCGGCAGCGGCGTGCATTTGTGCATGCTGATGCGCGGGGTGCAAAAAGCCGCGCTGATGACGTCGACGCACTACGGAGGCGTGTTCGCCTCCGATTCGAGCCAGCTGACCACTCTGCTGGAATCGCATCGCCAGTGTTACGCCAATCAGGGCATGGCCCGCTAGTCGAGCGGCCTGAGCACCACGACCAACACATTGAGCTTGCGCCATGGCGCGACCGTCCAGAGCGGCGAGGTGTAGGGCTTGCCGTTGATAAAGAGCCAGAACTGGTCGGCGTGGATGTCGGCGGTTGACGCCGCATCGTCGTGCGGCAGCAGGGCGCGCAGAGCCCTTGCGACAGCATCCTGGCTGGCGCAGGCGTGCGCGTGCCGGGCGATCGCCGAAACCACATGCCCGGCGTTGAGCACGTTGCGGGAATCGATGCCAATGCGGACGGGGATTGCCATGCCGAGCGGCTGCGCTTGGCCGGCCAAATGTACCTGGATGATCGCATGAATGTGCATGGTGTGTGCTGCGATCAGTATGGGCAGAGCGGGGCGGGTGGATTGACAGCGCATTGACAAGGTTATGACCTGAAAGGTCTTGACCTTTCAGGTCGAACAAATGTGCTAAAGTCTGACTGTGTCTGACAGCGGCGTGCAGCTCAGCCTGTTTCAACCCAGCGATATGCTGGCCATGAGCAGCCGTGCCGGCGCCCCGACGCAATCGACCCGCATCGACTCGCCCGAAGCCTTTGCCGCCCTGCTGCGCAGCTTCGATGGGGCAGCGCGCCTGGCGTTCGATACCGAGACAACGGGCGTGGACATGACCCGTTGCGAGCTGATCGGCCTGTCCTTTTGCACACAACCGGGATTTGGCACTTATGTGCCTGTGGGCGACGTTGGTGGCGAGACGTGGTCACTTCGCATAGGCACAGCAGAATGGGAGCAGCTGCAGGTTGCACTCCGGCACACGCCGGCACAGCTGGCTGCTCACAATGCCAAGTACGACCTCGGCGTGTTAAAGCGGCACGGGCTGCCAATTCGGCGTTTGGTCTTCGACACCATGATCGCGCAGTATGCCGTGGCACCGCTGCGCCGCACGGGATTCGGGCTGAAGGCCCTGGCATACGATCATCTTGGCTGGGGCATGAGCGAGATTGCCGATCTGATTGGCCACGGCAACCGGCAGCTGTCGATGCGCGATGTGCCGCTTGACTGGGTCGTGCCCTATGCTTGCGCCGATGCCGACGCCACATTTCGGCTGGTCGACGTGTTGTCGTCGCAGGTTGAAGCGCTGGGCTTGCAGCACTTGCTCAACGAAGTGGAATTCCCGCTGGTTCCCGTGCTGGTCGATATGGAGCTGGCCGGCGTGGCTATCGATACGGCCAACCTGGCCGCGCTGTCCGGCGAGTGGACCACGCGCCTGCGCGCGGTCGAAGCCGCCATCTTTCATCACGCCGGGCGCGCGTTCAACGTGGGGTCGCCGCAACAGCTTTCAAAGGTTCTTTATCAGACGCTGGGCCTGCCCGTTCGGATTCGCGATGACGACAGCGTGCCTTCCACGCGTGCCTACACGCTGGAGAATCTGCGCGAATCGCATCCCATTGTGCCGTATGTGCTCGAGCATCGCGAGCTGAGCAAACTGCTTGGCACCTATGCCGATGCCTTGCCCGGCATGATCAACCCGCGAACCGGCCGCCTGCACACCACGTTTAACCAGGCGGTGGTCATCACCGGCCGCTTGTCGTCGTCCCACCCCAATCTTCAAAACATTCCCATTACATCGGAGCTTGGCCGCCGTGTGCGGCAATGCTTTGTGGCGCAAAGCGGCGGCCGGGTGCTGAGCGCCGATTATTCACAAGTTGAATTGCGCTTGCTGGCGCATCTGGCCGACGATCCCGTCTTGCGCGGCTGCTTCGAACGCGACGAAGATGTGCATGCATCGACCGCCGCCGCCGTATACAACGTGCCGCTTTCCAGTGTCACGCCTGAGCAGCGGGCCTTCGCCAAGCGCATCAACTTTGGCATCTGTTATGGCATGGGCGCGTATTCGCTGGCGCGATCGACCGGCATGAGCGAGATGCAAGCGCAGAACTTCATCGCCCAGTACTTCCGGCGCTTCAGCCGTGTCAAAGTCTGGCTGGACGGCACGCGCCGCAAGATGTCGCGCGAGCACTTTGTCGCAACCTTGTATGGCCGGCGGCGTCCATTTACGGACATGACCGAACAGACCGCCGTCGAGCAGCGTCGCGCCGAGCGGCTGGCCATCAACCATCCGGTGCAGGGCACCGCGGCCGAGGTGATCAAGATCGCCATGATCAAGCTGCATGCCGGCCTGACG
The DNA here is from genome assembly GCA_031368515.1 of Chloroflexota bacterium. Taxonomy (GTDB): domain Bacteria; phylum Chloroflexota; class Anaerolineae; order J036; family Brachytrichaceae; genus CANJQH01. The sequence continues at coordinate 3,781 of JANMNW010000104.1, read as the reverse complement.
GCTGGCGGCTACCGTTCCCTGCTCACACTGCAGGTGCATGATGAACTGGTGCTTGACGTGGCGCCCGGCGAAACCGAAGCGGTGCGCGAGCTGGTGCGCAAAGAGATGGAAACGGCGGTTCCGCTCTCGGTGCCTCTCAAGACGGAAATCGGCATTGGCCCCAACTGGAACGATGCCAAATGACTGAATGCTGGCAACACGCTGGATCATCTTCTGATTACATGGGCTTAAGCTGCTAAACGTAGAACGAGAGGGGCACGCCTGGCATTCGTGCTCTAATAGGGGTCGCATCACCCTACGAGAGATATCTTCGCGCGTTCTGGGAGGCGTGCGGTGATAACGGGAACTGATGCGGTTAGCTCATCGCGGTTCGTGCCGCTGCGGTCTACCCCCTCTGTGGCTGCCGATCCGCATACAAAACCGAGAGGACATATGAAAGCATTACCACGTACGTTAGTCACCGTCACTCTCGCACTTGCAGCAATTGTGCAAAGTGCGCCGTCGTCACTGGCTGGCACTCCTGCTCGCCCAACTGAGGTGAGAATGCCCAGCGCGCCAAGCGATCCGCAGGTGATCGATGCGCTGAGTCCGCTGCCGAACAATGCCGTAAATTTGACGCTTCTGGGCACATTTGCCACCGGCGTTTACAACGACAGCACCTCTGCCGCGACCAAGGTGGCCTTTGACGCCGGGTCGCAGCGCATGTTTGTCGTCAATGTGATCAGCAAGTCGATCGACATCATCTCAGTGTCCAGCCTCAGCACGCCCACGCTGCTTTCGCGCATCGTGGTGTCGGATGTCGGCACGCCGACGGCGGTGGCCAGCAGCGACGGGATCGTTGCTGTCTCGGTGCAGGCAATCACGCCCACCAACCCCGGCCGCGCGCTGTTTTTTGACATTACCGGCACGCTGCAAAACAGCGTGACCGTCGGCGCGCAACCGGTGGACATCGGTTTCTCGCCGGACGGCAACTGGGCGCTCACGGCCGACTCGGGCGTCGCAAGCGCCTCAGTTGACCCCGAAGGCAGCATCACTGCCATCGATTTCAGTCTGGGCGTAGGGTCGCTTGCGGTTACGCCGATCAGCTTCAGCACATTCTCTGTGGGCTCGATCGATCCACGCATTCGCATCATCAGCCCAACCGCCACTGTGGCCGAGGATCTTGAGCCCAAGTCCGTCGCCTTCGCGCCGGATTCGTCAAAGGCCTATGTCACCCTGCAGACCAACAATGCGCTGGCAGTGGTAAATTTGACCTCCGTGTCGGTCACGCAGCTGGTGGCGCTGGGAACCAAGAACCACAACACGCTGGGCAATGGTTTTGACGCCAGCGATCAGGATGGCCTGATTAACATCGCCGAGCGGCCGGTGCAGGGGATGTATCAGCCCGATGGCATCGATAGCTATGCTGTCGGCGGCGTGACCTATCTCGTCACCGCCAACGAAGGCGATGCGCGCGCCGGTGAAGACAGGCGCGTCGGCACGCTCGCGCTTGATGCGGCCGCTTTCCCGGATGCGTCATCGCTCAAAGCCAACGCCTCGCTTGGTCGCCTGCAGGTGACCACGCTGACCAATCAGACGGGACCGGCGTTTTCACCCGACACCAACGGCGATGGCGATATCGATGTGCTCTATTCTTTCGGCGCGCGCTCGTTCTCGATTTGGAACAGCGCCGGCGGCCTGGTCTTCGACAGCGGCGACCACATGGAGCGTGTGATCTCGAACACGGTGCCGGCCTGGTTTAACAGCGATGCTTCGCGCGCCAGGGATCTGCGCAGCCCGAACAAGGGGCCGGAGCCGGAAGGCGTGGCGGTGGGGCGGGTCAATGGTCGCGACTATGCGTTTGTCGGGCTTGAGCGCGTTGGCGGCGTCATGGTCTACGACGTGTCGAATCCGTTTGCGCCGGCGTTTGTGCAGTATGTGAACAACCGCGTCTATACGACCACGATCTCGCCTGTGGCGAAAGATCTGTCGCCCGAAGGGCTGGCTTTTGTGCCAGCAGAGCAAAGCCCAAACGGCAAAGCTTTGCTGTTGGTGGCCAACGAAGTCAGCGGCTCGACGTCGATCTATCAGATCGACAGCGGCAACTCGCTGGTGTTGTTGCACACCAACGACGTGCATGGTCGCGTGTGGGAGTTCAAGAATGACGGTTCCGCGATCTGCGCGGGCAGCAACTGCGTTGGCGGCGCTGCGCGCATGTCGACGGTGATCAAACAGGTGCGCAATACGGTCAGCAACACGCTGTTGTTGGACGGCGGCGACCAGTTCCAGGGCACGCTGTATTACAAGCTTTTCAAGTCGGATGTCGTCACAGTGACCATGAACGCCTTGGGCTATCAGGCCATGGCCGTGGGCAATCATGAGTTTGACGATGGCCCGGCTGAATTGCGCCGATTGATCGACGGGCTGAACTTCCCGGTTGTGAGCGCCAACATCGACGCAAGCGCCGAGCCGCTCCTGGCCGGCAAGATCAAGCCGTCCACAATCGTGACCACGGCGGGTGGCGATGTGTATGGCGTGGTGGGCGTGACCACCGAGGACACCGGATTCCTGTCGAGCTCCGGACCCAATATCAAGTTTTTGAGCGCCATGACGACGACCCAGGCGGCCGTTAACAACCTGCTGGCGCAAGGCGTCAAGCGCATCATCCTGGCTAGTCATCTTGGCTACGATGTGGAGCTGGCTCTGGCCAAAGTTATTACGGGCGTGGATATCATCGTCGGCGGTCATACGCATACCTTCCTCTACTCGCCGATGACGACGGTCAACACGCACGTGGCGTTTGGCCCCTATCCGACGCCCGTGGTTGGCCCGGACGGTTCCACCGTGCTGGTGGTGCAAGACTTCCAGTGGGGGTATTACCTGGGACGGCTCAATGTCGACTTTACGCCGGATGGGCGCGTATCGAGCTGGTCGGGCAACCCGATCTATCTCGATTCATCAATCGCCAATGATCCGGTAGTGACGAACATTCTTTCGCCTACATACACGGCGCCGGTGGCGGCCATTCGCGCGCAAGTGGTGGGCACTTCAACCGTCGCGATGAGCCTCACCGTCGGCTCCGCGCAAATCTGCCGCGCGGGCGAGTGCGTGTTGGGCAACATGGTGACCGACGCCATGCTGTGGAAGGCGAACCAGGTGGTGAGCAATACGGGCAGCACATCCGGCACCAAGCCGTATGACTTTGCGATCACCAACGGCGGCGGCTTGCGCGCTCCGATTGACGTAGGCCCGATCAGCCAGGGCGAGGTGCTCGAATTGCTTCCGTTTGGCAATGCCTTGGCCACGTTTGAAATTACCGGCACGCATGTAATTACGGCGCTGGAAAACGGCCTTGCGCGCTTCGGCGTGTCGGGCAACGGCCGCTTCCCGCAAGTGTCCGGCCTGCGCTACTACTTCGATTCCAGCCGGCCCATCGGTCAACGGCTGCGCGGCGTGTTTGTCAAGAATGCCGATGGCAGTTACTCACCGATAAACCCAAACAAAGTCTATCGCGTGGCAACGAATGACTTTATGCGAAAAGGGGGCGATGACTATGCGGTTTTCCGCGACTTTGCCATCAATCCGTATGACTTTGGACCGGCGTTGGATGAAGCAGTGACGGATTACATCCAAGCCCAGCCGAACGATACGGTTTCGCCTGTGATCGAAGGCCGCATCCTGGCAGGCGATCCGCCGTCGTTCAAGCAGTACTTGCCTGTTGTGTCGAAGACTTGAGCAATCGGCCGGACGGCTCCGGCTCATGATGCAAACGAAACAGGGGCGGCTCGCACGAGCCGCCCCT
>JANMNW010000012.1:0-1926 GCA_031368515.1 Chloroflexota bacterium | reverse complement strand
GCCATCGTCAAGTCCAAGCGCTGGTTCAGGTGACGCGGCGACTAGACCGGGTGCGTCGTCGCTGAAGTTTTCGGCATACAGCCGCAGCACGGCCGGGCCGTGATACCAGCGATCTAGTCGCCGGATGTGGGTTACGTGTGGATCACCCATCAGAAAGCGCACTTGACGCTATGCGTTTAGCGCAGCGCGCATTATGGACGCGTTTGTACGCCATGGCTCTTTGGACAGCTGCGGGCAACAGCTCGCCAGCGTGCGCTGTCAACTCCTGATGTGACGACCAGCGTGCGCGCGCGGCTGGCACGTTCAACGTTCATGCGCCTGTCAGCCGAACGCCCGGTTTTTACGTCCGGTGGATCCGCCGGACATTACTGATCTCGTAAGTTAAGCCCCATGCTATGTATACTACACAGCATGGGGTTTAAAGGAAGAAATACCATGCCACCGTTTGTCAATCGCGTGCAGGAACTGTCTTTCCTAAATCGCGCCCTGCGCTTTGATCGCGGCGATCGCGGTCAGCTGCTGCTCTTATACGGCCGGCGTCGCATCGGCAAGACGCGGCTGCTGAATCACTGGGCGGCGCAGTCGGGTTTGCCCTACACCTACTGGGTGGCCGAACGCGAGCCGGCCGCGCTGCAGCGGCGCCGATTGTTTGCCCATATTCTTGGCGCGGAAGACCCGATGAGCGCACCGGCCTTTGCCACCTGGTCGAGTGTCTGGCAGGCGGCCATCCCGATCTTTCAAGGCGCGCCGGCCGGGCGCATCTTGATTCTCGATGAGCTGCCCTATGCCATCGAGTCCGAGCCGGGGCTACTCACGTCGCTGCAGCACGCCTGGGATCAAAAGCTGCAGCACATGAAAATCGCCATCGCGTTGTGCGGCTCGCATGTGCGCACGATGGAGCTCCTGCAAAGCCACGCGTCGCCGCTGTTTGGGCGCATGACCGGACAGTGGCAGGTCGAGCCGCTGCCGTTCTCGGCGCTCAAGACGTTCTTTCCCAAGTGGACGGCCGAGGAGCGCGTCGCGCTGTATGCGATCGTCGGCGGCGTGGCGGCATATCTGGACTGGCTGGATCCAAAGCTCTCGCTGGTCGAGAATCTGCACCAGATCGTCTTTGCGCGCGGCAGCATGTTTGCCAGCGAACCGCTGCTGCTCTTGTATGACGAGGTGCGCGAACCAGCGTCGTATCTGGCCATTATGAAAGCGATCGGGACGGGCTGCCACAGTCTGGACGAGATCAGCAACGCCTGTCTGATTGAGAAAAATCACCTGTCGAGTTATCTGGACCGCCTGCAAGACATGCGCCTGGTCGAGCGGCGTATCCCGGCCACGCTGCGGCCGGCCGAACGCGCCCGCTCGCGGCGCGGCCGCTATCACATGCGCGATCCGTTTATGCGCTTTTACTTTCGCTTTATCGCGCCATTTGCCGAGCGGCCGGCGTTTGAGGCAGATGCCGCGGTCGCCTATGCGCGCGAGGGGCTGCGCGCGTTTGTCGGCGCGACCGTATTTGAAGAGCTGTGCCGCGAATGGGTGCGCCAGCGCGGACAGGCTGGGGAACTGCCGTTTAAACCCGACAGCATCGGCAGCCATTGGTCGCGCACGGTGCAGGCCGATGTGATCGCGGTGTCCTGGGAAGACAAACGGCTGCTGATCGGGGAGTGCAAATGGGGTGTTGACGATATCGATCTGAAAGTACTGCGCAATCTGCTCGATGACAAGCTGCCGGCGGTGCTCAAAGACCTGCCGGATGAAGGGCGCGGCTGGCAGGTGACGCCGGCCCTGTTTACGCGCACCGATATCACTGCGGCGGCCAAGTCGCGGCTGCGCGAAGCTGGCGGGCTGCTGGTCACGCTGGCGCAGCTGGACGCTGAGCTAGGCGAGGGGTAGGCGTGATTGACGGGCTGGGGTCCGATCTACGGAATTAGCAAC
>JANMNW010000674.1:0-68308 GCA_031368515.1 Chloroflexota bacterium | reverse complement strand
ATTGCGACTGCAGTTGTCGGCTCAGTTGACTATACCGGCTATGCAACCGAGTATGCCGACCGACTAATGAACACTTACGCGAAAATCGCGGAGAGTGAGGCGGTTGCGGCGCAACTGCAGAAGCAGTTCGCGCTTGCGCAGACCCCGCAGATAAAAGCGACCATCACGGCGGACACAGAATTGCTGGACCTGCGCGTCGAGGCGACAGATCCTGTCATTGCACGTGACATGGCGTCGGTGCTGGCCGAAATGGTTATTCAGAGCGGCAAGCAACAGTCAGAACAAAGCGCATCGACCGTGCGCAAACAGATTGACGTGCGCGTTGCTGAAGCCGAGCGCCAGCTCAAGGCGGCTCAAGACTCCTATCAGCAGTTGCTTTCAACGACCACCGACCGCAAGCTTCTTGCTCCAGCTGAACTTCGGACCGAGCTTGTCCAACGGCTTTACGTAGATCTGTTGGAGCAGTCCAGCCGGCTGCGTCTGGCTGATTCCTTTCGTTCTAGTAGTGTCGTGGTGCTGGTGCCCGCCGAGTTGCCCGAGAGGCCAAGTTTTCCAAATCCTCTGCTCAACATGATAGTGGCGCTGTTAGGCGGCAGCATTTCAGGCTTGGTGCTGGCATTTGTATTTAACAGCTTTGACACGCGCATTTTCACACCGGAGCGGCTCAGTGAAGTGAGCGAGTTGCCGGTTATTGGCATGGTTCCGGTTGCGCCACGCAAGGCGTTTCGCCCAAATCATGCACCGTTCTACGAAGAAACCCATTTGGTTGCAGCACTTCAGAATCTGCGGACGAACTTGCTGTCCGAAAGCGAACGGGCGCCCTATCGGACCCTGCTTGTGGCAAGTTCGGAGCCTGGCGAGGGCAAGTCGCTGATTGCCGCCTGTCTGGCTTACAGCTATGCGCAACTCGGTAAACGAGTGTTGCTTGTGGATGCGGATATGCGCGTGCCTTCCATGCACGTGTTGTTTGGGATTCAAAACAACGGCGGGCTGTCCAGTGCGTTGCACCAGTTGTCGCAGCTAACCCGGCAACAGGAACTCAATGGCGAACTAAATGCCGTGCTTGCCACTGTGGACCGCCTGATACAGCGGGGTCCCGTGTCGGGACTTCATATTCTCAGCGCGGGAGCTAGTGAAAGCAACGCGACCGAGTTATTGGCAGGTGACCGGACAGAAGAGTTTGTCAAACATCTGCGATTCGCATTTGACGTGGTCATTTTTGACGCGCCTCCCATATTGGCGGTGCCGGATAGCGTGACCCTGGCTGGCGTCGTTGAACGCGTGATTCTTGTCGCAAGCAACGCGACGACCACGGAGTCGGCTATTCGGATGACCTGTGAGCGTTTGCGCTACATCAATGCGCAAGTGCTTGGAGTCGTGTTTAACCGTGCCGCGAGGCAGAAGACCTACGCCAGTTATGAAGCGGCGCACAAAGCTGTGCCGCGGACTGCCAAGATCCGTGGCCCCGCAGAGAAAAAAATCTTGGCTGAAAATTCGTTGATGCATGAGATTGGGACAAGTCGCTAACCGGGCGCGATGATTGCATCGCAAAACTAGGGGGATGGGCAGTGGAGAGCTTTCAAGAAACCGGCATAGAAAACCTGGCGACGATTGATTCGATCTATCGCGATCACGCTCCGGCAACTACTGTGGGCCGCACCAGTCCCCGACTGGCCTACTTCATTGCGAAACGGACAATTGATATTGTTCTGTCAATCGCCGCACTGATCGTGTTGGCGCCGATTTTGGCCCTGATCGCCCTGGCGATCAAGCTGGATTCGCCGGGACCGGCGCTCTTTGTGCAAATGCGAACCGGGAGCCGGCGTCGGACTGATGACGGCGACACTGCTTGGGAAGCGACCGAATTTCGATTCTACAAGTTCCGCTCCATGGTGTCGGACGCGGACCAGTCAGTTCATATCGATCACATACGTGCCTACGTATCCGGCAATTTAAGCGGCTTGGCAGGTGATCGAGCTGCTTTCAAGCTGTCCAAAGATAAACGGATCACACGGCTAGGTGCTGTTCTGCGCGCAACAAGTTTGGACGAATTGCCCCAGTTCCTGAACGTGCTGCGAGGCGACATGAGTTTGGTTGGTCCACGGCCGGTCCCAGTTTACGAATCGATCCTGTATAGCCATCAGCAAAAAGAGCGCCTTAACGCGCTGCCCGGCATGACCGGCCTGTGGCAGGTGCTTGGGCGCGGGCGGGTCACATTTGACGAGATGTGCCGGATGGATATTGAGTACGTTCGCAACTGTAGCCTGAAACTGGATATGTTGATCCTGCTCAAAACCCTGCCTGCGGTGATACAAGCGGCGGGTGCACGATGACATTGCCGATCGTTCAAGAACAAACAGCGATGGCGACGCAATGCATAGGCGTTGCCGTGATTGGGTGTGGTTACTGGGGCGTCAACTACATCAGAGTATTCGGTGAATTGCCGCATGCCAAAGTCGTCGCGATTTGCGATTCACGAGACCAACGACTCGCCGAACTTCAATCGAGATTCCCCGACGCGCACGCGTGCAACGATATTTCGCAAGTGCTTGCGATGGCTGATGTTGATGTCGTGGCCGTTTGCACGACAGCCGAAACGCATTTTGAAATTGCGCGCCAAGCGCTCTTGGCCGGAAAGCATGTGCTGATTGAGAAGCCGATGACGACGAAATCTGCGGATGCCGCGGATTTGCATGCCATTGCCTCGAAACTCAATCTGACCCTGATGGTGGGCCACACATTTGTCTACAACAACGGGGTTCGAAAGCTGAAAGAGTATATTGAAAATGGTTCATTGGGACGCGTCTACTATATGTATGCGCGCCGGACAAACCTGGGTCCGATCCGCAGCGACGTCAACGCGATCTGGGATTTGGCCACGCATGATGTTGCTATTTTCAACTATCTGCTCGATGCGCAACCCACATGGGTGAGCGCGGTCACGTCGCGTGTTCTCAACAATGTGCAGGAGGATGTGGGATTTGTGTCCCTGGGGTATGGCTCGGGCGTTGTTGCACATATTCACGCAAGTTGGGCGGACCCCAACAAAGTCCGGGAAGTTGTGGTCGTTGGCAGCAATCAGCGCATCATATTCAACGATATCGAAGCGGTTGAGCGCGTTCGTGTGTTTGAGAAAGGCGTGTCCAACGGCGAGCCGGAAGCCGACGGCTTTGTGTCGCATCAGTTACTGATTCGTGATGGCGACATCATCAGCCCGCGGATCGAACCCAATGAGCCGCTGAAAAGCCAGTGTGCCCATTTTCTCGATTGTGTGATGAGTGGCGCGGCGCCGCAGACGGGCGGTGAAAACGGCCTGCGAGTGGTCAAAGTGATGGAAGCTATTAGCGAGTCCGCTCGCAATCGCGGTGCGCCGGTGACAATTGAATCATAGGTTGACGGTCAAACGGAGGGATATGACAGTCGCTCATTCAAAAATCCAATTTGTGGACTTGCATGCACAATACGAAAGTGTGTCTGCAGAACTTGACGCAGCTGTGCTCAATACGATGAGGCGCGGCGACTACATTCTGGGTGAATCAGTTAACCGATTTGAGGAGGAATGGGCCGCATACTGTCAGGCGAGTCATGGTGTTGGTCTCGATTCGGGTCTTTCCGCACTGGAGCTTGCATTGCGCGCCAACGACATCGGACCGGGCGATGAGGTCATCACAGTCGCCAACACTTTTGTCGCCACCGTCCTCGCGATTTCACATTGTGGCGCCACGCCGGTGCTGGTCGATTGCGATCCGACTACGTACAATATCGATGTTAGGCAGATAGAGTCGGCAATCACTCCGCGGACGGCGGCTATCATCCCTGTACATCTTTATGGTCAACCCGCGGACATGGATGGGGTGATGGACATTGCAAACCGCCACGGATTGCTCGTGATTGAGGATGCATGCCAGGCGCATGGCGCCTACTATGGTGAGCGTAGGGTTGGCAGTATCGGCCATGCGGCCGCGTTCAGTTTTTACCCGGCCAAGAACTTGGGGGCTGCGGGTGACGCGGGTGCTCTTGTGACGAATGACGCAGGCATGGCGGCGAAAGTCCGGACGCTGCGGAACTACGGCTCGCGCGAGAAATACACCCATATCGTGCAGGGCTACAACCGCCGCCTCGACACATTGCAGGCGTCGGTATTGCGCGTCAAGCTCAAGCATCTTGATGCTTGGAACACGTCGCGCACCTCGCATGCGCAACGCTATTCCGGGCAGCTTGCGCGCACATCCGTGTTGACGCCGGCAGAAGGCAGCAAGTGCTCTTCCGTGTGGCACTTGTATGTGATTCAGAGCGATCGGCGCGACGCTCTGCGCCGCCATTTGACAGAGCGCGGCGTCTCAGTTGGATTGCACTATCCAATTCCCATTCACCTTCAGGAAGCATATCGCGGGCTGGGTTACACCTACGGGCAGTTTCCGGTAAGTGAAATGTATGCCGAGCGCATTCTGTCGCTTCCAATGTATGCTGAATTGCCGGAATCGGCCATTGACTTTGTGTGTCAGGAAATTGAGGAGTTTGATCTGATCGGCGATACAGTCACCCTGGCGCATCCAATGACTGGAAACGCGGGATGATCGACACCGCAGGTTGGACCCGATCTGGGCTTGGCCGAATGCCCAGGCAGGCGATTGCGATAGCCGTTGTCGGGGCTGTCGTGGCGGGTTTTATCTTGATTGCTCCGCGCCTGGGGACCAAATTAGCCTCGGTTGTTGCCCTGGCGCTGGTTGCGCCGCTGCTGTTGCTGGCAGTGGGAAGTGTGCGCAAGATCTTGCTGGCATTGATAGCCCTCGACATCCCTTTTCAGCTGGATTGGTACATTGGCTCGCGAGAACCTGTTGAGCGGCTGGGAGCCATTAGCGGGTTTTGCATCTCGGTGACGCTGATTGCAATTGTGCTCTTGTACGCGCAATGGTTCGCTGAGGCGTCGGAGAAACGGGCGAAACCGGTGCCGGGTCGCGCGTGGCGGGACGCGCTTACACCGTTTCCTTTTCTGGTCGCCTGCGTGATCTCAATGTTGCCCGCTCTCGACTTTGAAGTCTTGCGATCGTTTCATGCGATATTTCTTTATGCGCAGATCTTCGCTCTTTATGCCTACATCGTGCTCCGGGTGTCAGCACTCGACGATATTCGACACATTTTACTGTGGTGCATGATTGGCCAGATTCTTCAAGCGCTGGTGATGTATTACCTTCGCATCGTCAGGCATTCTGTCGAAATCGCGAGCATTCAAGGAATGGTAGACGTAGCGGGTGGCAATATTCGCGTTGGTGGCACGCTTGGACATCCCAATCGCGCAGCGATTTACTTGGTCAGCAACATCGTGCTGGGACTGGGTTTGATCGTATCGGATTTGCGCGGAAGCATTCGGGTCGCGGCAATTGTTTCAGTCATCGTTGCACTGCCAGCCCTGGCTTTGACTGAGTCGCGCGGCGGATGGATCTCCCTTGCTATTGCCGTTACGATCATGCTCGTTCTAGCGATAAAACAGCGTTGGGTGTCTCCGGTTCCCGTCATTGCCGTTGGTTTCGCGCTGGCTCTTCTGGCAGTGGCCTTCGGAGACGTTGTGGCAGGCAGATTTGTGCGACCGGATGGCGGATCGACGCATGGACGCATTGTGCTGAATCGTTTGGCCTGGCTCATCATCAATGATTACCCGCTTTGGGGAACTGGTGTAAACACATTTGCCGTCGCCATGCAGGGCTATCTAGGCCCGGAATTCAACCGGGCATGGGTATATACCGTGCACAACCAGTTCTTGCTGGTTTGGGCTGAAACGGGAATTCTGGGGTTAATCTGCTTTGCCGGTTATTTGCTGACGAACGCCATTCGAGCCTGGAGACTCTTTGCGCACGGTTTGCGTTCACTGGCTCCAATAGGATTGTCCGTATTTGCGCTCATTATTGGCCAATTGCCCCACATGTCAGTCGATCTTTTCAATAGCCGCCCGGAAATGACGATCCTTGCCCTCAATGCGGCGATCGTTGTCGTGCTTCTGCGTGAGGCCAAAGCACGGTTGGCGTCACCGCGTTTGAGCAAATCGCACGAGTAGGCAATCGTCATGGAAAAATTGGGACGTTTGCTGGGGAATGCCTCGTGGCTCTTTGTGGGCGACTTTTTGGGCCGGCTGTCCGTATTCGTGCTTTATGCCCTGGTCGCACGATGGCTTGGCACCACGCAGTTTGGTCAGCTTTCATTGGGTTTGACACTGCTCAGCACATTTCAGTTGTTGGCGACCATGGGCCTCAAATCGCTCGTCATCCGCGAGGTCTCACGCGATCTCACGGCAACGGGCAGCTATTTGGCCAACGGCGGAGCACTCGTAACCGGGATGGCCCTTGTTGCCATGCTCGGCATGTATTTGCTCTCTATTGTCCTGGGTTACTCGCTCGACACCCGGCATGTCATCGCGCTGCTGTCTCTTACGATTCTTCCAACGGCATTGTCCACTATTTGTGAGGCGTTGTTGCAAGCTCATGGCAAGACACACCTTATCACATTGACGCAGATACCTGTGCATCTTTTGCGGATGGGATCAATTTGGGTATTGCTCGAATTGCGCTACGACCTCGATATGGTGCTGATAAGCAACGTGGCGCTGTATGTTTTGGGGTTGGCCCTTCTAGTTGTAGTTCTCGCACGTGTGCTCGGCAAACAGGTGCTTAGTGCACTACATTTAACTGAGCGCGGCATCCGCTCGGTTCTGCGCATGAGCAAGGCTTTCCTGGGCATCGAAGTTGTCTATTCGATTGCAGGAAGCTCGCTGTTCATTGTCGTGTCAAAGCTGCTGGGTGAGGATCAACTGGCTCTTTATAACGCCGGGACGCAGCTATTAAGCGTGGCCAGCATGATTACGCTCAATTTGGTCGCTGCCGCATATCCCGTATTGTGTCGTGCTGCTACGGTATCCCCGGGGTCGATGCGCGCGCTTACTTCAATACTTTGGCAACTCATGCTATCCGCGGTGCTGCCGTTGGTGTTGACACTCATATTTTTCTCCCCGCACTTGTTCAGGGTGCTGTACGGGCGCGACGAATTTGCGGCTGCTTCGGTCCCGCTGCAAGTTTTGGCATGGGCATTGGCATGCCAGGCGGTGAATGGCGTTTTTGGGCGTGTGCTTGTGGCCAATAACGGCGAAAGGGCAGTGATGCGCTCGGTTCTTGCCTATGCGGTGGCCACGGTTGTATTGGCGCCGCTGCTTACTTATTCATATGGGTTGATGGGCGCCGCCTGCGCTGCTGTGGGTGCAAAACTGGTTGATGTGTGGTTTCACTATCAGGCCGTTGCGCAACGCTATCCAGGCATGGCATTTGTGCGGCAAAGCATTTGGCCTGCGATGGCGGCTGGAGGATTGGCACTGTACTGGATGTGGGCGGCAACGAACTTGCCGTGGGTATTGGCGTTAGGCTCGGGGATCGGAATGTACTTTGCTTTTCTGGGTGCGCGACTCATCGCTCGACCTGGTCATTGGCAAGATATGCTGCTCCACGCTCGCGCAGGCATGGATGGCCCAGCGGCATGACGTCATGACTACCGTGTCGGTTGCCCTCATCACCAGGAACCAAGCAAGGTTCGTGGGACGCCTTGTGGAGTCTGTTCTTCAAGAGGGACGCCGGATAGAAATTCGTGACATTGTGGTCGCGGATTCTGCATCGAGTGACGACACCGTGGCCATCGCCGGGCATTACCCTGTCACGGTTGTGCGTTTGTCTGAGAACCTGCGCCTTACCGCTGCGGCTGGACGCTTTGTGGCTGGGCGGTTCTGTAGCGGCGACTATGTGCTCTATTTGGATGGTGATATGCAGCTCTGCGCCGGATGGCTTTCTCGGGCTGTCGACTATCTTGACGAGCATGCGGAGGTCGCGGTAGTTAGTGGCGCGCTAGTTGATGTGGTGCCCGGTGAAACGCCGCCTACCCCACCGCCTGAAGTTTTTGCCAGTACGGTTGCGCAGGAGGTTCGCCATGGCGGGGGTGCGGCACTCTACCGACGTGCTGTGGTTGAGGCTGTGGGCGATTTCAGACCTGACATTTATAGCGATGAAGAGCCGGAGCTGTGCCTTCGAATTCGACAGGCTGGCTATCGTGTCGTCAGACTCAGGCAGGTTATCGCCTATCATTTCTCTGATTCCCAAGTGACGCTTGCGGGACTGTTCAGGCGGCGTCGGCGGAAATTGTTTTTGGGAACGGGTCAAAACCTGCGCCGAAGCATCGGCAGTCGTCTCTTTGCACGGTACATGATAGAGCGCGGTTTTGGTCTGCCCATGCTGTTTGTCTGTGGCATAGCCGCGGTGGCGCTGGCGGTTTATATCACGACCGGAGTTGCGACCTGGCTGATAGTCTGTGCGATCTTGATGTCCGCTTGGTTTGCGCTTGTGGCAATACGCAAGCGCAGCATGAATGCGGCCGTTTGTTCTCTAGTGAATCGTTTGCTCATGGCTGAAGGCACTCTTCGTGGCCTGTGGTTGCCCCCCATTGCTGCGCAGGAATACCTTCGTCACATGACTTTGATACAGTCCGCCTCGGAAAAAGAGGACGGGCAGGTGCGAACACTGCGAGGGCAACGAGAGATAGCGGTGGAGAGTTCTGGCCAAGTTGGCTAGCCTGGTTGGATCACTGTCGATGAAAATACTTGTAGCCACTGCCATGTACCCGTCAGACGCGCAGCCGTATTTTGGCACATTTGTGCGTACGCAAGTTCAATCACTTCGCGCCGCTGGCATGGATGTGGAAGTGTTTGTTCTGACCGGCCGCTCACGCAAGTGGATGTATGTTCAGGCAGTTTCAAAACTGCGTTCCCGATTGGCTTTGGGTGACGTCGACCTGGTTCACGCGCACTACAGTTATGTTGGTTTTGTGGCACTGCTGCAGCGGTATGCCCGAGTTGTCGTCACATTTCATGGAGATGATTTGCAGGGATCAGTGGCAAGGGGCGGAACCCTGTCTTGGACAGCCCTTCCTGTCCGACTGCTTGGACAACTTGTGGCGCGCAGAGCGGATGCTGTCGTGGTTCAAAACAAGCGCATGGCTCAATTGTCAGGTCGGCGTGACGCATACGTAATCCCACATGAAGTGGATTTCTCCATATTTCATCCGGTTGATCGTGGGGATGTTTGCAGACAATTGGGTCTCGTTCCTTCACGGCATCGCGCATTGTTTGCCGCAAATCCCGCCATACCTGTGAAACGCTTTGAACTGGCCAAAGCGGCTGTTGACCGCGTGAACGACGCCGGCTTGGAGTTGGAGTTGATCGTGGTGCACGACCAGACGCAACAGATTCTGGCGAAGTACATGAACTTATGCGATGTGCTCGTGTTTCCTTCATACCAGGAAGGATCGCCCAACGTGGTCAAACAGGCGATGGCATGCAACCTGCCGATCGTCGCCGCGGATGTGGGTGACATCCGCGAGGTGATTGGCCAAACGGCTGACTGTCATATCTGTAATCCCGACGCAATCACATTTGCCGAGGCGATTGCCAAAGTGGTCGCGGGCGGCCGCCGCACAAAGGGATATGAGACCATGGGGCGATATTCGCCGGATTCTGTCGTCGCGCGGCTGGTGGAGATGTATGGCGCTGTGCTATCCCGGAATCGCAACCGATCGCAGATCGCAGACAGTCAATTGAGTCTTTAAAAAATGTGTGGCATCGCCGGGATTCACAACTATGCAAACGGAGCTCACGTTTCTTCTGACGTGTTGCGCGCCATGCTGGACGTCCTGCAACATCGAGGACCGGACGACAAAGGGTGGGTCATTGACAATGAAGCGGCAATTGGTGCCCAGCGGCTGAGCATTGTCGATTTGAAAAACGGGCATCAGCCTATGTTCAATGAAGATCGTAGCGTTGCAGTCGCTTACAACGGCGAGACATATAACTATCGCGAGCTTCGCCGCAATCTGCTGCTACAAGGGCATCAACTGACGACCGAAAGCGACACTGAAGTCATTGCCCATCTTTATGAAGAACATGGACTGGGATTTGTCGAGCACCTGCGCGGCATGTTTGGTGTTGCAATTTGGGACGGCGCGAAACGCCAACTTGTTCTGGCTCGAGACCGACTTGGCATCAAGCCGATTTATTACTACGACGATGGGAAGACCTTGGTATTCGCGTCGGAGATCAAGGCGATCTTGCAGCACCCAGCGGTTTGCCCAAGCGTGGATTACGCGGCAATGTCTGCGTTCATTTCACTGCAATATGTTCCTGCGCCCATGACCATGTTTGCAGGGATACGGGCGCTGCAGCCCGGACACGTTTTGACATGCGCGGCGGGCCGTGGCGCGGTGACGAAACAATATTGGGACTTGTCATTTGTTGAGGAAGCAAAGGCGCGGCGCGAGCGCGATTATGCCGAGGAGTTGGACGGATTACTGCGCGAGTGCGTAAAAATGCACCTGATTGGCGATGTGCCCGTGGGTGCGTTTTTGAGCGGCGGATTGGACTCAAGCAGCATCGTGGCCATTATGTCCCGTTACGTGAACAGCCCGGTGAAGACCTACGCGCTGGGATTTGCAGCCACGAAGGGGGTGACCGGCGAACTGCCTTATGCCCGAAGCGTCTCGAGACACTGCGCGACTGAACACACGGAGGTGATTGTCACGCCTGGCGACTTCCTGAACAGCGTCAATAAGGTTGTGTGGCACCTGGATCAGCCCATCGCCGATGATGCGGCGCTGGCCAACTATTGCCTGGCACGAGCTGCCGCGCGCGATGTCAAGACGGTGTTGACCGGAGAAGGCGGTGACGAACTGTTTGGTGGTTACGCCCGATATCTGGGCGAGTGCTTTGCGCCCGTCGTGCAGGTCATGCCCAGAAACGTACTCAAGCTTGCGTCTATGTTGTCGCGCACGATTCCCGGCATGAATCGAATCAAAAAGGCATACGCGGCCATCAATGTAAATGACGAGGCTATGCGCCTGGTGGAATGGTTTCCGTTATTCAACAGGCATCGGCGGCAAGCATTGTTGACCGACCACGCACGATCGGTGATGCCCGAACATGCAGCGTACGACGCGGTAGGCGAGCAATTGTCGCGCAGCCGAACATCCAATCGACTAAACCGCATGTTGTATGTTGACAGCAAACTGTGGCTGCCGGATGACCTGTTGGCTCGTGGGGACAAGATGGCGATGGCGGTATCGCTTGAGGCACGTGTTCCGCTTTTGGATCACAAGCTGGTGGAATTTGCTGCGCGACTCCCCACTCGGCTGAAAATCCGAGGTTTGACGCGGAAATATCTACTCAGAAAGACGGCGGCCCAGTGGCTGCCGCCGGAAACGAGCCGGCGCGCAAAGAAAGGATTCCCGGTGGCCTATGCCAGTTGGTTTCGAAACGAACTACGGGAGTACGTCCGAGATACTCTTTCGTCTGCAACCATAATGACGCGCGGGTTGTTTTCAGCCAACTATGTGTCGGGCTTGTTGCACGAGCATGAGTCGGGTTTTGCGGATCACAGCTCCTTGATCTGGGGATTGATCAACATAGAGCTTTGGCAACAGACTTTTGTTGACAAACAGCCAGGTCATGGTCTGGCGCAAGAGGCTCGCAGATGAATATCCTTCGAATTGGAACCTGCTGCGAAACAAAGCATAGGGTAGTTTCATTCGAGATGTGTCACGGCTCAGAGGCGTGTGTTTCGAGGAGGAACTTCATATGACGCGCTTGAAGGTGGCGTATCTCTTGCATCGGTTTCCTCTTTTGACTGAAACATTTGTCGCCAGAGAGATATTTTGGATGAGGGAGCACGCCGATGTCACCCTGTACTCATTGCTTCCGCCGCGCGCCAATGAGCCTGTGCATGGGCAATCTCGGGAGCTGCTGCCCCTGACGCATTACGGCCCGATGCTGTCTGCCCGGGTGCTGGCGACAAACTTTGCCACAATGCTTCAAATGCCGGCGGCATACTGGCGGGCACTCGCGCTACTGTCGGGATTGACATGGCGCGAGCCGCTGATCTGGCTGCGCAGTATGATCCTTTTTCCAAAAATCGTGCAAGTAGCTGCCGAACTTAGGAAAGATGGCGTGGAACATATTCACGCGCATTTCGCGTGGCTCGGTGCGTTGGCCGCTGCAGTGGTGCGCGAACTTACCGGCATCTCTTTCTCGATTTATCCGCACGCGTTCGACTTGTTTGAACGTGAAGCTACAAACGTCAGACGACTGCTGGACCAGGCAGACAAAGTCATCACCATATCGGAATACAATGCACGGTATATTGCATCACTCTGCAATAAGAGTGGAAGCGGCTCGATATCGGTCGTTCGGTACGGGATCGAGACTGACATCTACACTCCGGACTCTTGCGTTCAAACGAAGGGTCCCTTGCGGATTCTGTCAGTGGGCCGCTTGATCGAAAAGAAAGGACACCGCTTCCTGATAGAGGCGTGCGCCATGCTGCACAACAAGGGCATTCCGTTTGAATGCGTGATTGTCGGCGATGGCCCGCTCCGGCATGAGTTGGAGGCCTGCATCGACAAGTTGGCTGTTCGAAGCTGTGTGCGCTTATTGGGCGCGCTGTCTCATGAGGCGACGATTGACTGCTATAGAACCAGCAGTGTTTCCGCTCTGGCAAGTATGATGGCCAAGAGTGGCGACCGCGACGGCATTCCGCTAACCCTAATCGAAGCCATGTCGTGCGGCCTTCCTGCTGTCTCTACGGATGCTTCAGGAATTCCGGAATTAATAGAAGACGGCGTGAACGGTCTTCTCGTCAGACAGGCGGATGCGCATGGACTGGCGCAGGCTCTTGAAAGGCTGCTATTGGATCGCGAGCTTCGAGAGCGGCTGGGCAGCGCGGCGCGCGCGACCATATTGGAGAAGCACTCCGCGCGGAAAAATGTGGCCAGCCTGGCGGCGCTTCTTCAGACCGTTGTTGAACGCCGCGCCGCTGGCACGTACCCCAGGATCAGCACAGCCAAATGAACAAGCACATTTTGATGTTGCTCGAGAACAACACCTTTCGCAAGGATGTGCGCCCGCTGCGTGAGGCCTCAACGCTCATTCAGGCTGGTTATCGAGTGTCGGTGATATGTCCGCGGCCGAAAGGCGCTCGTGTGTGGCGGGAAGTGGTCGATCGCGTGGAACTTCATTATTTCCCCAACCCGCCTGAGCATGAAAGCACGCTCGGTTTTATCGTGGAATATGGCTTTGCCGCCGTGATGATGTTTTCACTGACCGCGTGGATTGGCGTCAGGCATGGTTTTGATGTGCTGCATGCGCACAATCCACCGGACATTTTTTTTGGTCTGGGTATCTTGGCGCGCCTTTTGGGCAAGAAATTCGTATTTGATCACCACGATCTCTCACCTGAAATGTATGACGCGAGATCGCGGGGCGGCTCGGGCATAGGAGATGGGGGTGCGGGTAGCAAACTCGTGGTTGGCGCGTTGGTTCTATGCGAGCGGCTGACGTGCAAGGCCGCCAACATCATCATCGCCTCCAACGAGTCCTATAAGCAGAAGGAAATCGAGCGCAGCAAGGTGCGGGCGGACGCGGTGCATGTCGTTCGCAATGGGCCGGATCTGGACACATTTAGGCCGACCCCGCCAAATTTAGACTATCGCGGCAGCGCCAGCTTTGTCATAGGCTATGTGGGAATTCTAGGACCGCAGGATGGCGGTGACTATCTGCTGCGTTCGATCGCCAATCTTGTCAATACGCTTAACAGGCGTGACGTGTGTTGCGTAATCGTGGGTGACGGTTCCGCCGTCCCCGCGCTAAAGCAGTTGTCAATGGATCTCGGTATTTCTCGCCATGTGCGGTTTACAGGACGCGTTCCATACGATGTGGTTAGGGAAGTTTTGTCCAGCGTTGATCTGTGCGTTGTTCCCGATCCCCTGAATCCATACAATAACTCGTCAACCGTGATCAAGATGATGGAATACATGGCCATGTCCAGGCCCATCGTTGCATTTGATCTGGCCGAGAATCGATTTTCGGCGGGAGATTCTGCGCTGTATGCCACGCCCAATGACGAGGCGCACTTCGCGGCTTGTATCGCAGAGCTGATGGATGATCCAGCGCGAAGGGATGAAATGGGTGCGCTCGGACGCAAGCGTGTGGAAGATCATTTGTCGTGGGCGTGCCAGTCGAAGCACCTCTTGGCCGCGTACTCATCGTTGTTTGGCGTATGACTGCTTGCTGCGATTGTGCATTGCCGCCGATGCGTGTGGCCTCGACAAGCAGGATACTAATTTGGTTGTTGTTCGCTGTGGCGCTGGCCGCCTCGGGGTGTGCGTCAGCGCTTGAGCGTCGGCTTGTCATCACCGTTACTGATCATCCTCGACTCTATTTTGCAGCGGCTGACCTTCCCAAACTGCGCGCCCGCGCCCAGAGAGACTCGTTTGGCACATGGGCGAATATCGCTTTGTTTTCCCGTGAATCAATCGGGTCAGCGCTGCCCCTCGAGATGCCGGCTGACGATGCGCTTAATCATTATCGGAACGCAGGCAATCAGCTGATTCCGCTGGCATTGGACTGCACGTTGCATAACGATGCGACGGTCTGTGAGCGCACCAAAATGTTGATGCTTACCTACGCATCGTGGACGAAATGGGGCGAGCATGGATGGCGTGACCTTGGCCACGCGCACATGCTGCTGGGCAATGCCCTGGCGTACGACTGGATGTATGACAAGCTGACGAACAGCGAGCGCAGCATCATAAAAGAACGGCTCGGACATTGGGCGCAGTCGCTTTATGAGGCGGCCACCAGCCGGTTCGATCCGGCTTGGAACAATTGGTGGCCTTTCTCGTACGCGCAAAACCATAGCTGGACCGCGTATAGCGCGCTGGGCGTCGCGGGCATGGCTCTGCATGGCGAAGATAATCGCTCGCCTGTGTGGATCTCACTTGCGGCGGAACGGCTGTCACATGTGCGTGATCTTCTCACTCGCATCACAGATGGCAGTTGGCATGAAAGCATTCCATATCAAAGCTATGGCTTGACAATGGTGCTGCCCTTTTGGTACAACCTTCGCCGGCTTGCGAGCCAGGACGATTTGCCGCATCGGTACCTCAGCAATTACGGCGCCTGGCGCCTATACAACCATCTTCCGAGCCAGGACGGGCTTGATCGTTTCATTTTGGCATACGGGAACTTCGCATGGTCGTGGTCTGATGGCTTCAAACCGCGAAATCTATTGCGTTTTGTGGCGGCCGAGTATCATGACCCGGTTGCGCAGTGGCTGGCTGGTGAACTTGACAATCGTGATCCGCCCAATGTTTACAGTGCTCCCTGGGATGCCTTAGGTTTTCTTTATGGCGACGATTCTGTTGCGCCCAATCGCCCGGATCGTCTTCCAAATAGCCGGATTTTTGCAGATCTTGGCGCCATTGTGTGGCGGACAGGGTGGCAGGACTCGTCCCTGGTTTTCGCTCTAAAAAACGGCCCATTTGGCGGAAACGCTGCTGCGAATGCATTTTTACAGGAGCAAGGACCATGGAACGCCTGCCGGCAATGCGTATTGAACGTGGGACACGATCACGCTGATGCAAACAGCTTCTACTTGTTTGGTGGTGGTCGCTGGCTGGCGCCATCCGTAAAGCGCTACGATATGCTGGATACCGAGTTCAGCAACACCGTTTTGGTGGATGGGAAGGGGCAATGGCGCCCGGCTGCTGACGATATCTTGCTCAGCGAGCTCGTGAGGTTGCAAGGCGGAACGGCCGTCCAAACGGCCGCCAGTACTCACATGCATGACTATTTGGAATCGAATGCAACCCTTGCGTATGACCAAGCGCAGGGGGTCACTCGTTTCATCAGGCAGGTCGTTTTTGTGCGCCCCAGCTATTTCGTAATGGTCGATGACGTTTCAGTGAGGGCTCCCAGGTTGGTGGAGTGGCTGTCCCATTTCGGTGTCAAGGCAATGGATATTGCCATGACAGACAGCTGGGTGCGAGGCGGGGTTTCAGACAATCAGGCCTTGCATGTGCTTTCATTGCTGCCAGACAAACCGCACTTTCGATTGGGTGGCCATATCGATGACACGGGAGTTGAATCGGGCTATGTCGCGATCAGCCCCTCCAGCCCGACGACAGAAACACGCTTTGTCAACATCCTGTTTCCGCCTGATGGAACTGCATGGGTGCAACCTCCGCATGTTGAGTCAACAAGTAACAATGCGAGCCAGTTGAGCATCCGGGTTCACTTCAGGGCTGAAGGTGCTCTCGATCAGGAGCTTCTGTTCAACTATGACTTTCCACGCTCGGTTGTCGATCAACAAGGCATTTCCAGTGACAGCCGAAACGTGGTTGTAAGGAGAAACGCTGGCTCAGTGGCCCAAATATTCATGGCTTTTGGAAGTCAAGTGAGAATTGAAGACACAACTTTTGTACGGGGGTGGACAGGATCTGGTTTGGAGGTCACCTACGCTGTCGGGGGAATTGAAGTTAGCGCGGCCGACATGCGTCCCGGCTCGGAGCTCGCGATCCGTGCACCCAAGGCAACATTTGTTAGGGTCAACGGCGCAAGACATCCGTATATTCAAAGTGACGAATTTGTGGTCATCACATTCTAGGCAACAGTCCAAAAACAATGCCCGCCGATTTGCCCGTACCCGTCGACACGCGACGGGTACGGGCAAATCGGCGCCCACGCTTTTGGCAAGCAACTTGGAAGTTGCGCACTCGCAGAACATTTCGCATGGAGGAATTCATAGTTCATGAGCATCATCACGCTAGATCCCATCACAGACCCACGATGGCATAGGTTTATTTCGGGTGGACCCAGCTCGCTTTTTCACGCACCGGCATGGCTGGCTGTTCTTGCTGACTGCTATGGATTCACCTTTGAAGCTCAGGCCATCACCGACGCAAGTGGACTATTGACCGCAGGAATTTCATTTGCACGCGTGTCTGACATGCTGGGCAACCGGCTGGTCTCCATGCCGTTTTCGGACTATTGTGATCCTCTGGTAACCACAGAAGGACTGTGGTCAGAGTTGATCACCTCCCTTTGTGAACAGAGATCACCGATCATAATCCGCCCATTGCACAACCACATTGTGCGGCACGACCCGCGTTTTGCGGAAACCAAAAAGGCGCGCTGGCATCGAATAGATATCACACCTGATCTGGAAGACATCTGGCAGCGCAATGATGAGTCTACACGCCGTGCAATTAAGAAAGCTCAACGCGACAGGGTCGAAGTGACTTACAGGCAGGATGGCGAAGCCATGCGAGCCTACTATGAAATGCATCTGGCGGTCAGAAAGTACAAATATGGCATGCTGGCGCAACCGTGGACTTTCTTTGAGGCAATTTTCGAACACTGGATAGCGCCGAAGAATGGCGGCATTCTCCTGGCCTCGGTGGATGGCAGTGTCATTGCGGGCACGCTTGTTCTCCGCTGGCAAGATACGCTGTACTACAAGTTCAATGCGTCGGCCCGCAATCAGCTTGGCGCGCGCCCCAATGACATCATTGTCTGGGAACTCATAAAGCTTGCAAAAGCGCAAGGCTGTGCATGGGTCGATTTTGGCTTGAGCGACTGGGATCAGGAGGGCCTGATTCGTTTCAAGCAGAAGTACGCAACTGAAGATGGCACAATTTCTTTTTTGCGGTTTGAGCCGGCAGGGTACGCGCCCATTCCTTCAGAAGCGCAAATAAAGTCGCTTTTTGGAGCATTAACCGGACTGTTTGTGGACGGACAGGTATCTGATGATGTGACGGAGAAGGCAGGCAACCTTCTATATCGTTATTTCGTGTGACCTCTCGCCCTTACCAATTCGTCACACTGCCATCGTCGCGCCGCAGGTGCGGCAACTCGGCCAACTTAAACGGGTGCTTGCGGGCGGCGTCGCGGTCGAACTCGATGCCCAGCCCGGGC
Organism: Chloroflexota bacterium; assembly: GCA_031368515.1. GTDB lineage: Bacteria > Chloroflexota > Anaerolineae > J036 > Brachytrichaceae > CANJQH01. The sequence continues at coordinate 50,481 of JANMNW010000674.1, read as the reverse complement.
CGCGTGGGCGGGAGCAGATAGCCGTCGCGCCATTCGGGCTGCACCGGCACCACATCGGTCAGCATGCTGCCCGGTTTGGTCGGCTGCTCTTGCACGCCGAAGTTGGGCACCGCCAGGTTGAACTGCAAACACGCCGCGCTGGACACCGGCCCGAGCGGGTTATGCACCACCATGTTGATGTAGTGCGTCTCGCACCAGCCGGCGATCTTTTTGGCCTCCGTGAAGCCGCCGACGATGCACAGATCCACGCGCGCGTAATCGATCCACTCGTTTTCGATCATCTCGCGGAAGCGCCACTTGCTGCTGAACTGCTCGCCCGCGGCCAGCGGCACGCGTGTGCGCGGCCGCAGCGTCTTGAATGAATCGGCATTTTCGCTGCGCAACGGGTCCTCGATGAAATACGGCCGCAGCGCCTCGCTTTCGGTGCACAGCCACAGCGCGTCGGGCAAATCCAGGCGTGTGTGCACATCGAACGCGATCTCGATCTCGTCGCCCACCGCCTCGCGCACCGCCTGCATCTGCTTGATCGACGCCGCCACTACCCGGCGCGGCTCCAGAATGTCGCCTTCGCTCGGCACGCCCCAGCGCACGAACTTCCAGCCTTCGGCCTTGGTTTTCTGGCACGAATCGACGATCGCTTGTGTGTCCATGTGATGGCCGGAGTTGTGCGGATAGCACACCACCTTGTCGCGCACCCGGCCCCCCATCAAGTCGTATGCCGGCACGTTCAGCGCCTTGCCCTTGATGTCCCACAAGGCGATGTCGATGGCCGATATGGTGGCCGCGGCGATGCCTTCAGCCGGGAAGAAGCCGCCGCGCCACAGCAGCTGCCACAGGTGCTCGATGCGAAATGGGTCCTGGCCGATCAGCAATGGCTTGATGTGATCGATATAGCCAACCGAGGCGAGTTCGCGGCTGGTGATGCCTCCTTCGCCCACGCCGTAAATGCCCTCGTCGGTGTCGATGACCAGAAAGAAATAGTTGCGATGACCGCCCCAGACCGGAAAGCCTTCGATGTTGGTGATCTTCATAATGAAGGTTGTACCGTTTCGCGGCGATAGGCGCAAGCGCGCCCGGCATGGCCAGCCCGCGACGCCACCGGCCCATGTACACTCGAATGCTATGGACTACCGCAAGCTGGGCCGCACCGGTCTCAAGGTCAGCGAGTTGTGCTTGGGCACGATGACGTTTTTGTGGACGAGCGACGAGAAGACATCGTTTGATGTGCTCTCGGCTTTTCGCGACGCCGGCGGCAACTTCATCGACATGGCCGATGTGTATTCGCGCTGGGCGCCGGGCAACCCGGGTGGCACGGCCGAAATGGTGATGGGCAAGTGGTGGCGCGCAAATGCCATACCGCGCGACCGGCTGATCTTCGCCACCAAAGGCCGCGCGCCGATGGGCGACGATCCCAACGATCAGGGGGCATCGCGGGCGCATTTGACCCAGGCGCTCGACTACAGCCTGCGCCGCATGCAAACCGACTATGTCGATCTGTATCAGATCCACTGGCCCGACTACGACACGCCACTCGAAGAAACGCTGCGCGCGCTGGACGACTTTGTGCGCGCGGGCAAAGTGCGCTATATCGGCGCGAGCAACTTTCCGGCCTGGTTGCAGACCAAAGCGTTGTGGATCAGCGATGCGCGCAACTTGGCGCGTTTCGAATGCGTGCAGCCGCATTACAACCTGGCCCATCGCGCCGAGTTTGAGCGCGAACTGCTGCCGCTGTGCAAAGACCAGGGCTTGGGTGTGATTCCCTACAGCCCGCTGGCGGGCGGCTATCTCACTGGCAAGTATCGCGCCGGACAGCCGATGCCCAAGGGCGCGCGCGGCGAGAACAACGAGCGCTTCGCCGCCTATGTCGCCAAATACGACGGCGTGATCGCCAAGCTGGACGACATCGGCAAGTCGCACGGCAAGACCATCGCGCAGACGGCGCTGGCCTGGATGTTGAGCAACCCGGTCATCACCGCGCCGATCATCGGCGCGAACACGGTCGACCAGCTCAACGATTCGCTCGGCGCTGTGGGTTATCGGCTGAGCCCTGACGAGGTCAGTGTGCTAAACATCTTGACAAAGTGGGACTGATAGACTTTTCAGCACTCAGCACTTTAGATTCAGAACCCATGAGAGAGACTTCACCGCGCTTGCGCGAACTGCTGCGTGGCGCGGTCCATGTTGCGCCGCTGCTTTTGGGCGCGGCGCCCTTTGGACTGATCTTTGGCGTTACGGTCAACACCGCTCATCTGCAGCCGATCGCTGCACAGGCGACGAGCACGCTCATCTTTGCCGGTTCGGCGCAGCTCGTTTTTGCGCGCTTGTTTGGCGACGGGGCGCCATGGTTGACGCTGGTACTGACTGGGGTTCTTCTCAACTTACGGCACATGCTCTATAGCGCCTCAATCGCGCCGTATATGCAGCAGTTCAGCCGAGGCTGGAAATGGCTGCTGGCGTATCTTTTGACCGACGAAGCCTATGCGGTGGTCATCGGACATTTCGACGCGCTGGGCGCGCAGGCGCCGCTCGAAAAGTTGGCCAAGCATTGGTACTTTTTTGGCGCCGGCTCGGCGCTGTGGCTGGTGTGGCACGTCAGCACCGCCGTCGGCGTCTTTGTCGGCGGGCGCATTCCTGAAAGCTGGTCGCTCGACTTTGCTGTGCCTCTCACGTTTACGGCGATTGTGCTGCCCAACCTGCGCGATCGCGCCGCCCTTGGCGCAGCGCTGACGGCCGGCTTGTTGTCCGTGCTGGCGTTCAATCTGCCTTTCAAGCTCAGCCTGGTTGCGGCGACGCTCGCAGGCATCGCCGTGGGCATGCTGCTTGATTGCAAGGGGCGCTCATGAGCGCCTTCGGAGTGTGGTCGGCCATCCTGGTGATCGGCTCGGTGACGTTTGCGTATCGGTTGTCGTTTATCGTGCTGTTCGAACGCTTGAGCGTTCCGGACTGGCTGCGGCGTGGCTTGCGCTTTGTGCCGATTGCGGCGCTCTCGGCGATTATTCTGCCCGAGCTGGTGGTGCGGGCGGGCGTGCTGAACCTGTCGCCGCTCAATCCGCGACTGCTGGCCGGACTTGTGGCCATGGCCGTGGCGGTTAAAACACGCAATGTACTGGCGACGATCATTGGCGGGATGCTGGCGCTGTGGCTGTTGCAGGCTCTGTTGGGCTGATTGTCGTCATCACGTTATCTTGGAGGCTGACATGAATCTATGGTTGCCGTTTAACAAAATCCGAGTGGCACCGCGATTGCCCTTGAAATCATGCCTGTGCACGCAGGCTCAGCTGCTGTCACCCGAGTTTCAACAATGGGTGCGGGCGATGAACGAATCGCCTGACGCCTTGCATCGCAAGCTGTGGGAGTTCGCATTCATAGCCCAGGCGCTGCATGAGCGCGGCATGCTAAGCCTTGGCAAACGCGGTCTGGGCTTCGCGGTTGGCCAGGAGCCGATGCCATCGTTGTTTGCCGCCCGCGGCTGCGAAATTCTGGCCACCGACCTTGGCGCTGATGCCAAGGATGCGGCAATGTGGATTGACACCGCGCAACATGCCAGTTCACTTGCCAACATCAATTCGCGCGGGTTATGCGCGCCGGAACTGTTTGATCAGCGCGTGCGATTCCGATCCATAGACATGCGCGCGCTTCCCGAGGATCTGGGCGTGTATGACTTTATCTGGTCATCGTGCTCGATGGAGCACCTTGGCAGCCTTGAAGCCGGCATGTCTTTTGTGATGAACGCGCTACGCCACCTTGCGCCTGGCGGCGTCGCCGTGCATACCACCGAGATCAATGTTGTATCGAACACCCGAACACTGATGGACGGCGTCGCGGTCATCTACCGGCGTCGCGACATACGCGAGCTGGCGCGCCGCCTGCGCCAAGCTGGCATGCGCGTGACGCTGGATTTGCGCGATGGAGGCTTGCCGGCCGACCGACTCATCGATACGGAGCCATTCAAGCTGCCGCATCTCAAGTTGCTGTTGGCCGGGTATGTCACCACGTCGTTTGGGATGATCATCGAGCGGCCGGCATAGCGCGCCGGTACAATACCTATCCATGTGGTTCTTTCGCTCACCCACGATCGTGTTTGGCGAAGACGCGCTGCTGCACATCCGCGAGTTGCGGGGCAAGAAGGCGTTTGTTGTCACGGACAAGACGCTGAATGCCCAGCGCCTGATCGCGCCCGTGCTCATCCAGCTTGAGCGCGCCGGCATGCAGATCGACACATACGATGCGGTCGAGTCCGAGCCGCTGCTTGACGCCATCGAAGCCGGCGCCGACATGATGAACGCCATCGGGCCCGATTGGATCGTCGCCGTCGGTGGCGGCAGCGTGCTGGACGCGGCCAAGGCCATGTGGGTGCTGTATGAAAACCCGGATTTGGATTTGGAGCAGGTTAATCCGCTGGAGCCGATTACGCTGCGCGAACGCGCCCGCCTGATTGCCGTTCCCACAACCGCCGGTTCGGGCAGCGAGGCCACCTGGGCGTTTGAGGTGACCTTTGAAGAGGACGGCGCGAAGCGCAAGTTCAGCAGCGGCCACCCATCGGCCGTGCCGGACTACGCCATCGTCGACCCGGTCATGAGCGCGAGCATGCCGCCCGAACTGCGCGCCGACTCGGGCATGGATGCGTTGACGCAAGCGATTGAGGGCTATCTTTCGAACTGGTCCAATGACTACACAGACGGCTTGTGCCTGGTTGCGACCAAGCTGGTGTTTGAGCATCTGCCACGCACGGTCGCCGATCCAGGCGATCGCGAAGCGGGCGAGCGCATGGCCAATGCCGCCTCGATTTCCGGCCTGGGATACATCAACTCGATGGTCGGCTTGGCGCACGCCATGGGACACGCGCTGGGCGCGGCGCTCAGCCTGCCGCATGGCCGCGTTGTCGGCATGTGCCTGCCTTGTGTTCTGGAATATTATGCGCGCGCGGATGGCGGCACGCGGTGCATCGACATCGCGCGGTTTTTGGGCGGTGCCGCACCTGATGATCCGGGCGCCTGCCGCGGGCTCGCCGGCCGTGTGCGCGCACTGGCGCGCGCAGTTGGCCTGCCCGTGAATTTGGCCGATGCCGGCGTGAACGAGGCGACATACGCGCATGCATTGCCGCGGCTGCTCGATTTGACCCTGAGCGACACCATGGTCTTCACCTCGCCGCGCCAGCCCGACGACGAGGACTTGCGCAAGCTTTTCATGTGCGTTTATTCGGGCGAAACGGTGGATTTCTAATGACACTCAAGCGCGTGGCCCTCATCAGCTTTCACACTTCGCCTTTGGCGACGCTGGGCGGCAAAGACACTGGCGGCATGAATGTGTATGTGCGCGAGATCGCGCGCGAGCTTGCGCATCGCGGCATTGCCGTTGATGTGTTTACGCGCAGCCAGGGAACGCAGTCGCTGCGCATCGATCCGCGGCTCGCGCCGGGCGTGCGCGTCATTCACGTGCCGGCCGGGCCGGAAGCGCCGGTCGCCAAAGACGATCTTTTTCAATACGTGCCGGCGTTCGCCGAATGGATGTGCCAGTTTGCCGAACAAGAGCAGGGCGGCGGCGCCGCGCACGCTGATTCGCATCTGCACGCGCTTGGCCGCTACGACTTGATTCACGCCAATTACTGGCTCTCCGGGCTGGTGGCGGAATCGCTGCGCAAATGCTGGGGCACGCGTTTTGTAATGACCTTTCACACGCTGGCCGAGATGAAGAATCAGATCGCGCAGCGGGCGGAAGACGCCGAAACCGATCTGCGCCTGAGCCAGGAATGTCATTTGTGCTATGCCGCCGATCGATTGACCGCGTCGACCAAAGTGGAGAAGGACCAGCTGGTGCATTTGTATGGCGCAGGCTCGTCCAAAATTCGCATCGTGCCGCCCGGCGCCGACCTGTCGCGATTCATGCCGATCGAGCAAAGCTACGCCAAAGCAGTAATTGGCGTGCCGCCGCAGCATCGCATGATCCTGTTTGCCGGCCGCATCGAGCGCCTGAAAGGCGTCGACACGCTCTTTCGCGCCATGGCGTTGCTCAAACAGCGCCGCGCCGACATGGATTGGCGCAACTTGTGCGTCACGGTCATCGGCGGCGACCCCAGCGAGCGCGGGCTGCGCGACAACCAGGAAATGGCCCGCTTGCACGCGCTTCGCGATGACCTGGGCCTCAATGACTTGATCGCCTTTATCGGCGCGCGGGATCAAGACTCGTTGCAGTACTATTACTCGGCCGCGGAGATGCTGGTGATGCCCTCGCATTACGAATCGTTTGGCATGGTGGCGCTTGAGGCCATGGCGTGCGGCACGCCTGTGGTGGTGTCGGACGTGGGCGGCCTGCACGAGCTGGTGCAGCACAACAAGACCGGCATCCGGGTCAAGGTCAGCGACACCGAAGCGCTGGCCCGCGCGATCGAGCGTTTGCTCGACAACGTGGCGCTGCGCCGCCGCATGGGGCACAGCGCTTCGTGCTATGCCGAAGACTTCAGCTGGCAACGCGTGACAGATAAACTGCTCGCCGTCTATGAAGAGACGCGCGACGCGGGATAATCAAAGCATGTCCGAGCTACAAGTCAGCTACGTGTCCATCTGGTCCAAGGACTTTGCGGCCAATCGCGATGTCTTTGCCAATGTGCTGCAAGTGCCAATTTCCTACGAGGATGCAAACATCGTCGTGTTCAGCACGCGCGGCGCGCAGCTTGTGCTGCAGCGCGCAGTCGGCGCCGATGCGGCTCTGGATGGCACCGTTCAGTTTGGGCTGCATGTGCCGAATCTGGAAAAGATCACTGCCGCCTTGCGCGAGGCGGATCAGACAATTGAGCTGGACCAGGAAGAGCTTGGCATGACTCAGCGTGTGACGGTGCTGCGCCTGCCTTCAGGCCAGACCGTCGAGTTTATCGGTGAGTGAGACCGTGGGCAAAGCTACAGGCATCGGCGCGGCGCGGCGCGCGCTGGCGGCGTTGCTGACGCTGGCTATGACCGCGTGCAGCTCGCTTTCGCTGGACACCGTGCAGCGCTACGTCAATGTCGATTCGATTGCGCGCGTGGTGGCCACGGCCGACCCGGTGACGATCGAAGCCTCGGTGACGCCGCCGCCGCCGGATTATTCAACCGCGGCGCTGGTCAAGCTGCGCAGCCGCATTCGCGTCGGCATTCGCTTTGATGCCCCGCCGCTGTCGCGGGTAAACGACCGTGGCGAGCTCGAAGGCTTTGACGTGGATTTGGCGCGGCAGTTTGCGCGGCGCTGGCTGGGCAGCGATCGCAATGTTGAGTTTGTTCAGGTCACCAGCAATTCGGCGCCGGGCAAAGTGCGCGCGCGAGAGGTCGATCTGGCCATGGGCGGCATTGTGCAGAGCCGCGCCGCCGAGCTTGAAGCGGATTTCAGCATGCCCTACCTGCAGGACGGCGATGCGTTGCTAGTGCGCACCGGGACGTTCTCGGATTTTGTGTCGCTGGCCGGGCGGCCGATCGTCTACGTTGACGACGCGAGCACCTTTGCACTGCGCGATGCGCAAAACGTCAATGGCGTCACAGTGACGACCAAGGCGGCCAGCACCTATGCCGAGGCATACGGCCTGCTGGCCAACGGCGATGTGGATGGCATGGCCGGGCGCTGGCGCCGCTTGCGCACGCGCGCGGCGCAGGACCCCGCGCTGTTTGTCCTGAGCGTCTTCAAGCGCGAACCGGTGGCCATTGTGCTGCCGCCAGGCGATTCCGAGTGGGCGGACCTGGTCAACATCACGCTGAGCAACATGATGTTGGACGGCACGTATGCGCGCCTGTATCAACAATGGTTTGGCGCGCCGCCCGATCCTTCGGCGCTGGCGCCCCTGCTGGGGCCGATCGACTTGCAGCTTGCGCAGCTGCCTGACGCGCTGCAATCGGTTGATCGTTTGGCCCAAGCTCGCGCGGCCAATCGTTTGCGCGTGGCCTTTGCCAGCAATCCGCCTTTTTCCCGGCTTGAAGAGAACAATTTGCCGGGCGGGTTTGAGGTGGAGCTGTCTCGCGCCATCGGCGCACGCGTGATGGGTTCGGCGGAGTCGGTTGAGTTTTTGCCGCTGGCTGGCGATGCGGCACAAGTTTTTGCCGCCGGGACGGCCGATCTGGTGATCGGCGGGCTGCCGCGCACACAGACGCTTGACCGGGTGATCGATTTTTCAACACCGATCTATCGCGCCGGCGACACGACTGTGGCCATCGGTCTGCCCCAGCGACAATCGCCGCTGCGCGACGCGGTCAATCTTGCGTTGCAGCAAATGATCGCCGATGGCAGCTACGCCGAGATCTATGCGCGCTGGTTTCCGGATACCGCGCCGCCGCAGCTCGACCTGTGGCGCTAGTTCAGCGCCACTGCTCGGAGCGATTGTCGAGCATGGCCACGGCATAGATGCGCTCCGGCGCAAAGCCAGGCGCGCCGGGCCAGTTGTCCAGCCGAAAGACGCGCCCGTTGGCATGCGCCTGGAAAGCCGCTCGCGCATCCGATTCTTCCGTGACGGCCGCACCCAAAGCAGAGGCCAGCGCCTGGTCGTTGCACCATGCCCGCCCAAATCCGCGCCATGGCACACCGGATTGCGCGGGCGATTGCCCGGGCGCCGCGCGGCACGAGTACCAAGTGTCGCGATTGCGTGAAGCGCTGGCCCAGGTGTCGCTGATGCGCCAGGCGTGGCCATCGCTTGCGAGCGCGTAGATGACCCCGCCGTTCAACGCGCTGTTGTTGCGCAGAAACAGCACCATGATGCCGCGTTCGAATGTCTGCACCATCACGCGCCGCGCCGGCACCAATGCCTGCGATGGACATCCGACGCCCTGGAGCTGGCCGGGGTCGAGCGTCAGCGCGCTGGCGCGCGCGCAGGCCGCCGGCTCGGCAAGCGGCCGCGCGCTCAAAGGCGTTTCGGTGACTTGCGCGGGCGCGATTGTCACTGCAACAGCCGGGGCATCGGCTGCGGCGGCGACTGTCACTTGCGCAGGAGTCTCAGCCGGCGCCGGCGTTTCTGTCGCATCAGCCAACGCTGTGGCGAAAGCCGCATAGGTGGCGGTGGGCGGCGCGATGGCCGCAGCCTGCTCGTTGATGCTGCGCAAGAAGTTGCTGACCGCGCTGGCCAGCAGCACCAGAATAATCGCGCCGGCCAGCCCGGCAAAAAGCGTGTTGAACAGCGGCCTGGACCGTTCGTGCGCGCCGCCATATCCGTAGCTTGCCGGCGACGGCCGTGCGCTCTGTCCGATGGCGAAAATCCGTCTGAATCTGGGGAGGCGCCAACGCGCTTTGGCCGGCGCCGGTGGCGCGAAGGGCGCCGGTTGGAAAGCCGGGCGCGCGGCACCCGGGCGCGCCACGCCTGCGGGCAGCAGCGCGGTATTGAGCGGCGCATTCCGCGCGGGCGGCGGGGCTTCGGCGTTGGGGCGCGGCGCAGTTGCGGCATCCGAGGCCACAGGCCCGGCAACTTTGCTGGCGACCGGCAAATCCGGGGCGATGCGCGGGCGTGCGGCATCGGGACCGCTGCGCTCGCTGATAATCAGCGGGCGCAGCGCCCGGCCAAGCTCAGCGCCATTGATGAAGCGGTCGGCCGGGCGTTTGGCCATCGCATGCAGGATGACCCATTCCAGCTGCTCGGGAAGGGTGGGATCGATGCTGCGCGGGGCAGGCGGCGTATTGTGTGCGTGCTGATACATCAGCACATTGGGGTCGGACGAGTCAAACGGTCGTCGCCCAGTGGCCAGTTCATAGAGCACCACGCCCAGCGAATAAACATCGGAGCGGCCGTCGATGTTGTCGCCTTCGGCTTGTTCGGGCGACATGTAGGCAGGCGTGCCCATGCGCGATTGATCCGGCGTGAGCGTGTCGACCGTCATCCGCGCGATGCCAAAGTCGCTGAGCAGGCAATTGCCGCGCGTGTCGAGCAGGATGTTGCCTGGTTTGACATCGCGATGCACCATGCCTTTTTCGTGCGCGTAATCGAGCGCGTCGCCGATTTGCGTGCCGACGCGCACGATGTCTTCGAGCGGGAGGCGGCGGCCGCGCACGCGCGAAGCGATCGTGCCGTTTTCCATCAGCGGCATGACCAGGTAGGCGTGGCCTTCGGCTTCGCCGAAGTCATACACCGGCAGAATGTGCGTGTGCTTGAGCTGGGCGATCAGCTTTGCTTCGCGGCGAAAGCGCTCGCGAAACTCCGGCTGTGCGCTGAGCGCGGCCGGGAGCGCTTTGAGCGCGACAATGCGGTCCATGCTCGGTTGAAAGGCTTTGTACACCTCGGCCATGCCGCCAGCGCCGAGCAATGCGTCAATGCGGTATGGGCCGAGCGTTTTTCCAATCAGATCAAACGCCACAACAACCCCTTGACAAGCCTGGGACGTGCCCATGCCGTCGTGAAGATTGTAGAGTCAAACGAGCGATTCGTCATGACCGGGAGAAAACTTTAAGAGTTTTCATCTCTTTAAGAGATGAAAACTCTTAAAGTTTTCTCCGGCTATAGCGTCGTTTTGTGTACATAAATTCGCGCTGCGCGCCATTATGTGATCGGCTCAACTGAACCTGACAGAACTGTCAGCAACTGTCAGCTTCATTCTGCATGCTTTGTCGCACACTATCGCCGTTCCTGGAAATGACGATGCGACAGGTGTTTGTTACAGCCAATGCCGCAGGCTGGCCGCCCGAAGACGTGCGCGCGCCCGCTGATGTGCCAGCCTATGACCTTGCGCCGGCCATCGCCAGCGCGCTGGACTGGCGATGCCCTGCCGGCCAACACTGGATCATCTCGCATGCCGAGCAATGCGACGCGCGCGTGCCGCTGCGGGCAGAGGACAGTCTGGATCACGCTGGTGTTTGGGATGGCGCGCAGGTGCATCTGGTCTGCGTATCCGAGCGGCCGCAACACAGCGACCGCTCGCCCGCCGTTTTGCCCGCCAAGCCGCAGCCATTCTTCCAGCGCCCGCCGCGTCCATTTTTTCAATTGGAAGGGGGTGAGATCGAACTGACCGCGCCGCCCAACGCGCCAAGCGCGCCGCGCCTGCAATGGCCGGGCATCGTAATGCCGGCGGCGTTTGCCGTCGCATCTCTGGCCGCAACGGTGAGCTTGCCGCATGCCAACGGTCCGATGAACTTTCTCACCACCGGATTCATGGGCGCGTCCGCGCTGACAGGCCTGTGGTCCTATGTCAGCGAACGGCGCCGCCATGCCCGCGATATGGCTGAACGCGCCGCGCGTTACGACTCATATCTGGAGCAACGTCGCGCGCAGCTGGCGGCGCAAGTCAATCGCCTGCGAATCGAAGCGCTGGACGAGGACCCGGACTTGCACACTCTGCGCGGCCGCGTGCGGCAATGCGCGCGCGTGTGGATGCGCGAACCGGGCGACCCCGATTACTTGCAGGCGCGTATCGGTCTTGGGCGCGCGCCCGCCCGCTTCACGATCAAGACTGCGCGCTACGAGCCGTTGTTGGCGCCCGATGCGCTGGGCGACCGCATGCTTGAACTGGCGGACGCGTTTGCCGCGATCGAGCGCGTGCCGCTGTGCGTGCCGGTCGGCCAGTTGCGCGCGCTGGGGCTGGCCGGCCCGCGCGCCGCGCTGCTGCGCGCCTGTTTCGCGCTGGCGGCGCAGCTGGCCGCGCATCACAGCCCGGACGATCTCGCACTCGCCGCGGTTTTCCCGGAAACTGAGGGCGATGCGTGGCGCTGGATGCGCTGGTTGCCGCATGCGTGGGATGCCGAACACCGCCATCGCCTGCTGGCGTGCGACCCCGACGGCGCCAAACGCGCGCTTGACGCCGTCTTGCTGGCCGCGCATCGCAAGGCGCGGGCTGAACAGCTTCCGCGCCATACCCTTTTCTTTCTGGCGGAGCCCGGCCTGTTTGGCCAAGATGCTGCGCTGCCGCAGTTGCTTGCGCTGGCGCGCGGCGCAGGGTTTACCGCGGTGTTTCTGGCGGACCACCGGCATCTGTTGCCGCGCGAGTGCGACGCCTATGTCCACTATGAAGCCGGCCGCGCGCGTCTGTTTGCGGCGACCGACAACGGCCGCCCGCGACAGCTCGACAGCGTAGACGCGCTGCCGGGGCTGGAGTGCGAGGCGTTGGCGCGCTCGCTGTCAGCCATCCGGCTGCGCCGCACCGCCGCACCCGCTGAAATTCCTGCGGCCGTGACGCTGCTTTCACTGTGGGATGCCCGCCACGTGGAGGATGTGGATGTCGCCGGGCTGTGGCGCACGCATGCGCATTTGGACGCAGGCTCGCTTGTCGTGCCGATCGGCCGCGCGGCGGGTGGACGATTGCTGCAGCTGGATTTGCGCGATGGAGATCGCGGCCATGGCGCGCATGGGTTGGTCGCCGGCACAACCGGCGCGGGCAAAAGCGAGTTGTTGCAGACCCTGATCGCTTCGCTGGCGGTGCGCTTCAGCCCGGAGTGGATTTCATTTTTGTTGATTGACTACAAAGGCGGCGGCATGGCCAATGCGTTTCTGCGCCAGCGTTCGGCCGCGCGCACGGTGTCGCCCGTGCCGGATATCGACCTGCCGCATTTGAGCGGCGTGATTACCAACCTCGTTGAGCCCAGCGCCGCGCGCCGCGCGCTTATCGCGCTGGCCAGCGAGCTCAAGCGGCGTCAACGCATCTTTGATCAGCACAGCGTGACCTATATCGACGACTATCAGCGCCTATATGCGGCAGGCGGCGCCGATCGCTTCAAGGCCATGCCGCGTCTGGTGATCATCGTGGATGAGTTTGCCGAGCTGAAACGCGACCAGCCCGACTTTATGAAGCAGCTGATCAGCGCCGCGCGAATCGGCCGCAGCCTGGGCGTGCATCTGATCCTTGCCACTCAAAAACCGTCTGGCGTTGTAGACGACCAGATCTGGTCGAACAGCCGCTTCAAGCTGTGCCTGCGCGTGCAGGACGAAAGTGACAGCAAGGAAATGCTCAAACGCCCCGATGCCGCTCACCTTGCGCGCGCGGGAGAGGCATACTTTCTGGTGGGCAGCGATGAGCGCTATGAGCGATTTCAATCGGCGTATGGCGGAGCGCGCTACGACCCGGACGAAGACCCGGACGCGGCGCAACGGTACGTGGCGCCGCTGCTGCTCGATGGCACGCCCGATCTGCAACGGCGCTGCTGGATCACGCAACCGCGCCCGCCAGGCGGCGAACAGCCGCGCCAGTTGGCTGCGCTGATGGACCACGTGCGCCGGACAACGCTCGCCGAACACGTGCAAGCGGCCGAACGCATCTGGCTCGATCCATTGCCCGAACGGCTGCTGCTTGAATCGGCGGCCGCATCCGGCGACACTGCGGGCTGGTTGCGCGCAGTCATTGGCCGCATGGACGACCCGCGCGAGCGCCGGCAGGATGCGGCAATCATCGATTTGGGCCGCGATGGGCACCTGATGATGTTCGGCCAGGCCGGTGCAGGCAAATCAACCTTGCTGCAAACACTGTTGCTAGCGCTGGCGCGTGCGCATTCGCCCGACGAGCTAAATGCCTACGTGCTGGACTTTGGCAGCCGCAGCCTGACGGCGTTGGCTGCGCTGCCGCAGGTGGGCGCCGTGCTGTTTGAAGACGACGATGAACGCCTGATGCGGCTGTTTCGCCAGCTGCGGCGCGAATTGGCCTTGCGCAAAGACGCGCTGGCCGGCCGCAAGTTTGCCGATCTGGGCGCCGCGGCTGGCATGCCGGCGATCCTGCTGGTCATCGACAACTATCCGGCTTTTGCCCGCATGGACTACGAAGATACGCTGGTCACTGTAGTGCGCGAAGGCGCGCCGCTGGGGATGCATGTGGTGATCAGCGCCAACAAACCGCTTGACGTGCGCAGCCGCGTGAGCGGCAATATCACGGCCGCGCTTGCGTTTCAACTGGCGGATCGCTCCGACTATGCCGCAGTGGTTGGACGGACGGGCGGCCTGGAACCGGCGGCGACGCCCGGGCGCGGGCTGATCAAACGGATGGGGCAGAGCCCGCTGGAATTCCAGGCGGCGCTGCCAGCGCCGGGCGCCACCGATGCCGAGCGCGCGGCGCAACTGGCCGAAGCGGCTGGCGCATTGCGCGCGCAATACGCCGGGCGGCGCGCGCCGCCGATTGCGACCATGCCGGCCGAGTTGACTTTGCGCGCGCTTCTGGCTGATGCGCCGCATGCGCGTGTGTCCGGCGAACGTGCCGGCGAGCCGCTTGTCGCCACGGTTGGGCTGCAGACCGCGGACTTACAACCTTTGCGGATTGACATCGGCGCCAGCCCGCACGTGCTTGTCACCGGCGCGCCGCAAAGCGGAAAAACCTCCGTGCTGCAAAGCATGCTGCTGTCGCTGGCGCGTGCGCGCGATCCCGACCAGCTGATGGTGTATCTGTGCGATGTCAGCGGCGCGGACGACGGCTTGGCCGCGCTGTCCGGGTTGCCGCACGTGCGCCAGTGTGCGCAGCATGGCGATGAAATTCCTGCGCTGCTTGATGAGCTTGCCGCCACGCTGGAAAGCATGGGCGAGATGCAGCATGCCGCGCGCGCGGCGACGCCGGAATGGAGCGCATCCACGATAGCCCGCGGCCTGCCCGCGGTGGTGCTTGCGATTGACGACGCCGACGCTTTTGTCCGCGCATTGCCGCGCGTGGCCAAAGAGCGGCTGGATGGCCTGTTGGAACGCGCCGGCTTACGCTTGCCTTTTCATGTGCTGATGGCCGGGCCTGATCGCGCGCTTGATGCGCTGGACGGCTGGCTCAAACGCATCAAGGACGCGCAGTCGTGGGTGGTGTTGGGCGGCCTGCAATCAGTCGGTTTTGGATTGCGCTTGCCCGTGGGCGAACGCGACAAGCCGTTGCCGGCCGGGCACGGCTACTACACCTGCCGCAGGCAGTCCAAACCGCTGCGCGCGCGATTTGCCGTGCCGCAAGAGGAGGGCTGGGGCTGGGGCGACTGGCTGAGCGCGATTGGGCAAGCTGTGCTAAAAGCGCCGGAAAATCAATGATTCACAACGTTTCTGGGGAGCAAACGATGACAAAGACATCGACCAAAGCACTGCGGGCGAATTTTCCCGAAGTCACACCGCAGATGATTGTGCTGCCTGCCGGCGGCTGCACGCTGGGCCGGGCGAGCGATTGCGCCATGGTGGTGCTGCGTCCATTGACATCACGGCTGCATGCGCGCATTGCCTGGGATGGTCACTACTTTGTCTTGTGCGACAGCCAAAGCCAGAATGGCACATTTGTCAACGGCCGGCCGTTGCGTGCGCCCCACAAGCTGAAGCACGGTGACGAGATCGGCCTGGGCGATCCGACCGGGTTGATTGTGTATCTGGACAAAGACAAGACTGTGCAGCCGGTCACGCATTTGCGCTTCGATTTCAAAGTCTGGTGCTTTTTCTGGGACGCCGAAAAAATCGACTTGTCCAGCGATCAACAAGCCCTGTTGCTGCACTTGTTTGAGCATCGCGGTGAAGTGTGCGCGCGGCACGATTGCGCCCGCGCGGTATGGGGCCACAACTACGACGGCCTGATGGATTCCGACGCGCTCGATCAAGTGCTGAGCCGGTTGCGGCTGCGGCTGCGCGGCATCAGCCCTGATGCGGGCGACCTCATCGTGACTGTGCGCGGCAAGGGCTACATGCTCAAGCTCGCCTGAGCGCATGTGCGAACCTGACAGAACTGTCAGGAACTGTCAGCTTCATCGCATCGGATTTGTGTCATGCTAACTGCGCGATCGGACAAACACTCTCCGGCGCAAAGGAGTAATCAGACATGAGCCAAATCAAGATGAACTATGAAGAGATGGCGGCGAGCTCGAACACCTTTATGCAGATGTCGCAGCAGGCGGACGAGCTGGTTAAGCGCGTGAAAGGCGAGTCGGACAAGCTGAGCGCGGGTTGGGAGGGCGTGGCGGACACCGAGTTCCTCGCCCAGATCGATTCGTGCATGGCGCGCCTGCAGCACACGCCGCTGATGATGAGCGAAATTTCCACCGCCATCAAAACAGCGTCCGACCTCGTGCAGCGCGCTGAAGAAGAAGCGCGGGCGCAGATCGGCAGCGCGATCGTGGACGACACGAATTAGCGTTCGAACCCTCAAATTCATTTTTTCAAGTTGTTAGAACGGTGCTCGATGCGCGGGGCAACCCGCGCCGCGCATTGATCAAGGAAGGATTCGATGGGCCAGATTCGCCTGAATTATGACGAAATGACGGCGGTGGCGCTCGATATCGGCGGTTGCGCAGAGGAAGCCCGTGCGGCAATACATGCCATTGAGCGAGCGGTGGGCGAGCTGACGCCGCTGTGGCTGGGCAAGGCGCGCGCGGCATTTGACCCGGCTTACGCCGCCTGCCTGCGCGACATGAGCCATGTGCCGCTCGTGCTTGACCAGATCAGCACTGCGCTGCACATCACGGCGCGCACCATTCGCCTGGCGGAGCAGCGCGCGCGCGACGCCATTGAGACAGCCGTGGTCAATGACACTGCCGGAGGCGAAGCATGAGCTCGATACGGGCGCCATACGACGCGCTGCGGGCGACGGCTCAAGCATTCGATGCGCAGGGCGGCGTGATCAAGCGCTGCCTCGCCCGGGCCGATGCGCGCAACCGGCAATTGCTTGAAGGCTGGGATGGCGTGGCGGAACAGGAGTTCATGGCGCAGCTCCTCAGCTGCCGCACGCGCATGCGCCGCGCGCTGGCGCTGCTTGACGAACTGGCAACCGATGTGCGCGAAACCGCGCGCATCGTCGAAGAGCATGAGGCGCTGGCGCGCGCCGAGATTGCGCACACGATTTCGGCCGATGGGTGACCCCGCCGGCTGTTGGAGCGAAAGATGTCCTTTATTTTGGGAATCGACTATGACGAGATGCGCGCCGTGGCCCGCGAGTTTGAGCGAGGCGCAGCGGGCGAAACCGACGTGCTGACTCAGGCGGGGCAGGCCACGCAACAGGCACTCGAGGCCTGGGACGGCATCGCTTCCGACGAATTCAGCGCGCAGGCGCAGTCGTGCGCCGCGCGTTCTGCGCAGCTGCCAGGCATGCTTTCGCGCATTGCTGGAATTTTGCGAGATACGGCCCACATTGTGCAGGAAGCCGAGGAGCGCGCGCGCCGGGAAATCGAAGACCGCTTGCGGCGGGGCGGGGCCTGAGCGCAGCGGTGGGGAGATGCCAATGTGGATGTTTTGGGCCGCGCCGTGCATGGCGCTTTTGCTTATGTTGGTCGTGGTGGTGCTGTTGCGCCGCCGGCAGCGCCGCCGCCAGCCGAGCTTGATGCTGGCTTGTGTGGCCGGCGCCAACGACGGCGCGTTTTACCGGATTGGCGACGAGGCGCTGTTGATTGGCCGCGGGGCGCACTGCCCGGCGCGCATCGCCGATCCGGATGCGTCGCGCGAGCATGCGATGGTGCAACGCGCGGCGACGGAACTGCGCTTGCGCGATCTGGGCAGCGCCAACGGCACCTGGATCGACGGCCGGCGTGTCTTCGACGAATTGCTGGCGCCGGGTGATCAATTCCAAATTGGGCGTTCGGTGTATGCCGTGCTTGGCGCTGGGTGCGAGTGGCCCATTCCACGCGCTGTGCCGAACGATTGCGCCGCTGCCGTGCCTGCTGCGTGCGCGGGCTCACAGCCGATTCGGCTCAGCCAGTGCGATTTGGACGAGGTGGTGCATGTCGGCCAGCATTTCGTGGTGCGGCGGGCGGCGCTACGGACGGGGCGGCTGCCTGATGCGCGCTGCGCTGAGGGCGAGGGATGCGCGGTTGCGGTGAAATTTCTAAACGACACGCTGTTGCGCCGCGATCCGGACGGGTTGCGCGCCAGCTTTGCCCGGCATCTGCGCGCCGGGATGGCGTTCAAGCATGCGCTTGTGGCGCCGATCTATGGCGGTGATGACGCGCATGAACCGCCTTATCTGATCGAAGCCTTTGCGCATGGTGGCTCGCTGGCCGGCCGCATGCGCGAGCGGGCGCCGCAACATGAAGCCTTGCGGCTCATGCATGAGCTATCGGAAGCGTTGGCAGCGCTGCATGACGCCGGGCTTGCGCATGGCGCGCTGACAGCCGGCGACGTGTTGATCGGCGCCGACAATCACATTCAACTGGCCAACGCGGGCCTGGCCCGGCTGTTTGCGGCGCGAACGGGCGCGGCGGCCCGGGCAGATGACGGCGGCGGCGCGGCGTCGGACATGCGCGCATTCGCCAGCCTGGCCTGCCAGTTGCTTGGATGCGATGATGCGCAAATGAGGTCGGCGCCTGGCCAATCTGTTGCTCTTGATGATGCCGGGCTGGCGCTGCCGCGCGAGCTGCGGGCGGCAATTCATCTTGCGCTGGGCATGGATGCGCGCAGGCGCATGATCAGCGCGCGCGAACTTGCGCGCCTCATCGCGGATGTCCGGGGCGCGGATGGATTGGCCGCGCAAGCGCATGATGCGGACAAGCCCCCACACGCGCTGCGGCCGATACGGCTGCATGTGGCTGCTGCGCGCCGCATCGTGCCAGTGACGGGCTCGCCCATGCTGCTGGGCCGCGACATGCTCAACCCGGCCGACCGCGAAATCTCGCGCTGGCATGCGGAGCTCCATTTTTCCGACAACGCCTGGCACGTGCGGCCGATGCCGCGCGCGGCCAATGGAGTGCTGGTGCGCGGTCAACGCATCGATGGGCCGTGTGTGGTGGATATTGGCGACGAGCTGGTGCTGGGATCGACGGCCTTGCGGGTGGTGATCTGACATGCGCCTGCTGATGGCCGCGCTTTTGTGCGCGTTCGGGTGCGGTGCGCTGCAAAGGCCAAATCCTGCGCGCGCGTTGGATTCCGCCATAGCCGTTCTGGAGAAGTGTGATGCCGCGGCCTATCCAGAGGTGTCGTGCGAACTGGTGCTGCGCAATCGGCGCGGCGATCCGATTGATGACGTGCAGGCGGGTGATGTGACCGTCGAAAGCGCCGGCGCGCCCGCTCGCGTGTTGAGCCTGCGCAAGCTTGCCGACCCGGCGGTGCGCATGCATGTGACGGTGCTCGTTGACCCTGGCGTTCCGATGCGCTCGATGCGCGCGCTCAACGACGCCGCGTCAAGGGCATTGGACGCGATTGATCCGGGCGACGCCTTGCTGTGGCGTGTTGCGGGCGCGTCAGTCGATGCACCCTCAGCGTCACCGCTGATTGAAAATGACGCGGCATCAGCGCGCGCTGCTATTCAGGCGCTGCTCCCGGACCCACGCGCGCGCTTCTACGACGCGCTGTGCGATGAA
The DNA here is from genome assembly GCA_031368515.1 of Chloroflexota bacterium. Classification (GTDB taxonomy): domain Bacteria; phylum Chloroflexota; class Anaerolineae; order J036; family Brachytrichaceae; genus CANJQH01. The sequence continues at coordinate 31,341 of JANMNW010000674.1, read as the reverse complement.
GTCGAAAAGTCGGCTTCGCGCAAGCAGATTGCGCGCGTAATCATTGCAATTGGCGATGGCCGCGATGCGCCAGCAAGAAGTGCGCTGGGACCGGCGTGCGCATTGGACGAGGCCGTTGCATTGGCACGCGCTCACGGCGTGCCGATCATCAGCATTGGCGTGGGCGCGGCGGACCATCGCGCGCTCAATCGGCTGGCTCAGGCGAGCGGTGGCCTGCACATTGCCGCCGGCGCAAAGAACGCCATCGCTCACGCCTTCGCACAGATCGCCTGGCGGCAGAGGGCGCGCTACCGCCTGCGGTTTGACGCATGGGCGGCGCCGGCGTTGACCCAACGCATGGCGGTGGTGCGCGTGCGGGCGGGCATGGACACGCTGCAGGCTGCGCAGACGTTCGTGCCCATGCCGGCTGCGCCGATTGTCGATTGGCCGGAGTTGGCGGCGGCAGGCGCACCCGTCGCCCCGCAGGCACTGCCCATGGAGCAGCAAATTCGCTTGACGCCGCGCGTGCTGGGGCGGCATATCGAGCGCGTAGAGTACACGCTGGGCGCGCGCACCGAAGTGGCCGCGCGCCCGCCGTTCAGCTTGACGCTGGACACCGCCATGCTCGACCCGAACGTGCCGACAGCGTTGAAGATCAGGGCCTACGGCAGCGTGCAAGACATGCGGTTGTATGGCGAGCGCGTAGTGTTGCTGGCCGTCGCCGATACTGCAGCTGCGCACGCGCTGGCGCAGGCGGGTCTTGGCGCCGAGGCTGCGCCGGCGCCCAGCGTTTCGATCTCGCTTGCGGGTGTGGCCGGACTTGCCACGACCGTCGTCACGCTGCTTGGCGGCGCGGCCATTGCCCTTCGCGCGCGCCGCTCATATGCGCCGCCCAGGCCACACAATGCGCTTGCGGCAGATGCGGCATTTGGTGTGCGGCACGCGCGAGTCGGCGGCGACGCGCAAACGCTGGTACGCGCGGTGGTCGCGCCGCCGGCCGCTGAGTTTGGTCACAGCGCGTCAGGCACGCATCTCATCAATGCTGCCGCGCCGGGCGAGGTGGCAAGCGGCGGGCTGCGCCTGCGCGTGTCCAGCGGTGCGCAAGCCGGCCGCGACATCGTGGTTCCGGCCAGCGCCGACGGCTTGGTGCTCGGCCGCGCGCCGTGCGGCGCGCATGCGGTGACGTTGCCGAGCGCTTTTCTGTCGGCCGCGCACGCGCGCTTTGACATGGCCGGTGGCTTGCATGTGACCGATCTGAATTCGTCGAATGGCACACGCAAGAATGGCGAGCGGCTGGCGGCGCATGCCCGGGTTGCGCTGCAGCCAGGCGATGCCGTGACGCTGGCCGATATCGAATTGCGCGTGGTGGCGGTCTAGTCGGCGCGTTAGTTCGCCGCGTCGATGACAGCGAGATCGGCAGCGGACAACTGCGCGCCGATGGCCGTCAGGCTGTTCTGCAATTGACCCTGTGTGCGGCAGCCCACAATGGGGATGGTAGGGAAGGGTTGGGCGATGAGATAGCCCAGCACCACCTGCGTCAGCGTCAGCCCGCGCGCCTGCGCCACTTGCAGCAAGGCTGCGCGGCGCCGTTGATTGGGCTGAACCGGATACATGGGCCGGTTGCCGGCCAGCATGGCGCGCAACGCGATATAAGCCGTGCGCGCTATGGCGCGTGGCCCGCCTCGGAACGTGCGCGCCAACTTTGCGCTCGACGGCTGACCGAGCTTCGTAAACAAGCCGCCGGCTTGCGACGAGAACGGCACGCATGCCAGCTGAGTGTCGCGATGAAACGCATGCGTCTCGCCATCCATGATGGCCATCGTCTTATCGGCGACGCCGGCCGGGTCAACGATGGCCGCGCTCCACATCGGTTGGCTGGCGACAAATCCCGCCTGGCCGCTGGCCGCCGCGTAGGCGTTGGCTTCCCGAATGCGCGCCACGCGCCAGTTTGAGCAGCCCAGATAACGCAGCTTGCCGGCGCGCACATGGGTGTTCAGCGCGTCGATGATGGCGTTGACCGGAGTGGCCGGGTCGTCGCGATGCAGCCAATAAAGATCGATCGTATGCGCGCGCAGGTGGCTCAGGCTGGCGTGCACGTCGTCGCTGATGTCCTGCGCCGACATGCGCGGCATCATTGTTGTGAGCGGCGGATGCGCGCCCTTGGTCGCCAGCACGATGGCATTGCGGTTGCCGCGCGCGGTCATCCATTCGCCGATCAGCTTCTCGCTGCGGCTGCGCTCGCCGGGAATCCAATCGGAATACACTTTGGCTGTGTCGATGAAGTTGCCGCCGGCTGCCACATAGGCATCCATCAGTGCAAACGACTCAGCCTTGTTGATGACTGCGCCAAAAAAAGCGCTGCCGAGGCAGATCGGATAGACCGCCAGTGTCGTTTTGGGCAGTGTGCGTAAAGAGACTGTATTCATGGTGCGTGGGCAACGAGCGGCAAATATAACCGCGACCCGTCCGCCACTGGCTCAAACGTGGCCACCTGCGGATCATGATCGCTGACCTGATCGAAAAACTCGCTGTTGACATGCACGATGTCGAGCGTTGCGGCATAGGCCGCGCGCAAGTGCGGCGACACCATGATGTGATCGAGCACCTGCGAGTTGCCTTCGAACACATACGTGTAACGCTCGGATTTTGGCAGTGTTTCGACCAGCGTGGTAAACCCCGCCGCTTTGAGCATGGACAGCGGCGGCGACCACTCGAAGTCGTTCAAATCGCCCAGCACGATCACCGCCGCAGCCGGATCGGCGCTCAGTATCTGCGCGACAAAATCGCGCACGACGACAGCCTGCGCCACGCGCTGATTTTCGCTGTTGAGCACCGGCGGCTGATAGCGTCCAAACAGCGCATCGTCGCCGCCTTTTGAATTGAAGTGATTGGCGATGACAAACAGCGCTTTGCCGCGGTAGGCGAACTCGGCCGCCAACGGCTTGCGGCTGGCGCTAAACGCGGTGTTTGCCGGATCGATGCGCCCGGGCGAATACTGCAGGCGCACGCCGCCGGTGCCTGTGATCACCGTGTTGGGCGTGGATGCGACTGCGCCGGGCCGTGCGGTCAGGCTGAGACCACGGTCGGTGCGAAACAAGAACCCGACGCGGATGTTGCCGCCCGGCTGCCCGCCGTCCTGCCCGTTGACCGGATCGATCTGCGTAAATTGATACGACGGCCCGCCGCTGGCTGCGATCGCGGCGATGAACTGCGAATACGTCTGCGTCGCGTCGACCACACCGTCGCTGCCTGGCCCGCTGTTGTCTTGCACCTCTTCCAGCGCAAGAAGATCGGGCGCGCCAAGGTTGTTCACCACAATGCCGGCCAGACGGTTGAATTTCGTGATGGGGTCCAGCACGCTCAGATTTTCGACGTTCATCGTGGCGACCGCCAGCGTGCCGCTTAGCACGGCTGTGGTGGTCTCAGGCGTGAGCGCGCCTAGCGTTACAGAAAACGGCGCGGCGACCAGCAGCTTGAAGTTCTCAAATGCATAGTCGATCACGCCGGTGATCGGCGCAGTCGCGCTGTCGCCGACATTCATCCTTGGCATCGCCGCTCCGATCGCCGCATCGTCAATGATGATGCGCTCCGGGTTGAAATCGGTGGGCGAGATGACCACACCGCCGCGCACCTGGCGTTCACCGGCGTGCGCGCCATTGTCGGCCACCACGGCTATTTCGCCAAAGTCGCTGGTTGGGCCGACGGCCAGCGCATCGTTGACCTGCACACGCATGCCTTCGAGCGATTCGTAAAAATCGAGGCCGTCATTGGCCGGGTCGAACAGCGCGCCCAGCTCAACATCGCCGCTGGCGTCGTTTTCGATCGTCTGGGTTGGCGCGAGTCGTCCGCCGATTCCCATGATGACCGGAGCGGGCAGGATGTTGCCTGATGAGAGGGTCATCACGCTCGGATTGACCAGCTCGGTCAGCGTCAAGTTGCCGAGGCCGCCACTTCCGCCGGGGCGAAATTCCTGCACCGTCGCAGTAACCAACACCGCGTCACCGACGTTGACCGTCGGCGTGCTGCCGGTGAACACCAGAATGCCTTCCGAAGTGGACGGATCGCCATCCGATGTCGCATCCTGCATATAGAACGATGACGGTCGGCGCAGTGTGACGATGCCAGGCACGCTGGCCACCGCGCTGCCGTTCAACGGCGAGGTGTGCGACGCGCCTTGAATGTCGCGAATGCGGGCAGGCACGGGCGGCAGCCCCAGCACGGTTGTCGCGGTGGCGGCATTGTTTGAACTGTCTGATTCTGTCACCGCAGTCGATGCGGTTATTGTGTTGGTGTAGATGCCCGGCGCGCCGGCTGCGCTGAGCACGAGTGTGAAAGATAGCTCCGCGCCGGAAGCCAGCGAACCGATGTCCCATGCGAGCGAGCCGCTGCCAGTGCTGGCGCTGACCGATGCCGTGTGGGTAACCGCGACGAAACCGGTGGGCAGGCTGTCTGTAAGCACAACGGATGCCGCCGCCGGGCCATAGTTGAGCACGCTGAGCGTGTAGGTGACAAGGCTGCCCGGCACCGCGCTGGCCGGGCCGCTCTTGGCAACTGAGATATCTGCACTGCCCGGCGGCAGTGGCGCGCCCGTGACGCGGATGTCGTCGATGCCGACCCATTCGTCGCTGCCGGCGGCATTGCTTGTGAGAATGCGCAGCTGAACAAGCGGCTTGTTGTTGACGCTTGCCGAAAGCGTCACACTCACGGTCGTGGTGAGTGTGGCAAGGCTGGGCCCATGGGTGGCATCGGCGACATAGGCAGCCGGCACATTGACAAAGCCGCCGCCTGCACCCACGCGATAGTGCAGCGCCACTTGCTGTGCGGCGTTGTCGGCCGAGCCATCCAGATCGCGCAACAAATACTCAACGGTCACAGATTGCCAGCCGCGCGTGTCCAGGTTGATCACGATGTGCGGCGCGTCGGCGGTGCCGGAGCCTTGCAGGGCGATGCTTGGGTCGGCGAGGGTGTCGAACTCGGCCACCCCGCCCGTGGTGAAAGTGTTTGGGTTGGTCTGGTTGGCGGCCACGTTAAGCGGTGTGGTGTCGCCTGGCGCGAGGATGAGCTGCGGATCGGCGCCGTCGGAGCTTGTCAGCGCGTCTCCGCGATAGCCCAGAATGCCCGGCACGCTGGACCAATCGTTGGATGTTGTGATGAACGATGTCGTCGACCAATCCTGCGCGAATGGTAGCGGATGGGCTGCTGAATCGGCATGCGCCCTGCCAGCGCCACGGGCGGGCACGCCGGCCAGGCAAATGGCTGCGGCCAGGCATATGTGCGGGCGAAGTGCAAGTTTCACTTTCATCTCCAGTCTCCGAGCTGATTGTAGGCCACGCAATAGATCACCTGTCCAACTGGTCAGTGCGAAAGGCGCACATGGCCGATGCGCCAGTTTCAGGCCGTTGTTAAAAATAGGGGTGCGAGGCGGCGAGAAACGGCCACTCGCGCTACTGTGGAGGCATGTGATGAAACGACTGCTGATTCTTGGCGCCGGCACCGCTGGCACGATGGCGGCCAACCGACTGCGCCGGTTGCTGGATGGCAACGACTGGAAGATCACGATGGTCGATCAAGACCAGACACACTATTACCAACCCGGATTTCTCTTTATTCCGTTTGGCGTTTATGGCAAACGTGATGTGATCAAGCCCAAGCGCGACTTTTTGCCCGATGGCGTGGAGCTGGTGCAGGCGGTTATCGAAGCCATCGAACCGGATGCCAATCGCGTGCGCGTGGCGGGCGGCCGGGTGTTGGACTATGACTTTCTCATCGTCGCCACCGGCGCCGATGTTCATCCTGAACAGACTGAAGGCCTGGCGGGCGACGAATTTGGCAAATCGATCCACACCTTTTACACCTTTGACGGCGCGGTGGCGCTGGGCGAGAAGCTGAAGACGTGGCAGGGCGGGCGGCTAGTGCTCAACGTGGTTGAAAACCCGATCAAGTGCCCGGTGGCGCCGCTTGAGTTCTTGATGCTCGCCGACTGGTTCTTTCACGAGAAGGGCATGCGCGACAAGGTCGAGCTTGTCTATGCCACGCCGCTGCCCGGCGCGTTTACCAAGCCGCGCGCGTCGAAGATGCTGGGCCACTTGCTCGATGAAAAGAAGATCTCGGTGATTCCGGAATTTTTGATCGAGCACGTCGATGCCGAAGCGCGCAAGATTGTTGCGTATGACGAGCAATCGGTGGACTACGACTTGCTGGTCAGCGTGCCGCTGAACATGGGCGCGCCGGTGGTTGGCGCAAGCGGCCTTGGCGATGAGCTTAATTTTGTGCCGGTCGACAAGCACACCTTTTTGTCGACACGCTACAAGAACGTGTTCGCGTTGGGCGATGCCGCCGCGGTTCCGGCATCCAAGGCCGGCTCGGTGGCGCACTTCGCCACTGAGACATTTGGCGAAAACTTTGTGCGCTACACCGAGGGCCGCGAGTTGTTGCCGGTGTTTGACGGCCATGCCAATTGCTTTATCGAATCCGGCTATGGCAAAGGCCTGTTGATCGATTTTAACTATGAAACAGAGCCGTTGCCCGGCCGCTACCCGCTGCCCGGCGTGGGTCCGTTCACACTGCTGGAAGAGTCCGAGGCCAATCACTGGGGCAAGATGATGTTCCGCTGGATGTACTGGAACATTTTGCTTAAGGGCCGAGATCTGCCGCTGCCCGCCTTGATGAGCATGGCCGGCAAGTGGAACAATTGATCATGGAACTGCAAGAGCTGAACACCAAAATCGACGCGCTGAGCGAGCAGGTGCGCGCGCTAACCGAGCTGACGCGGCGCGATGCGGCAGAGCGCGAAAACCGCGCCGAACTTTGGCGCGACCTGTCGCCCATCGCCGGCGATGCGATGCGCCTGGTGACGCGCGAATTGGAAGACGTGCAGGCCGAGGCCGACATTCGCGTAATCGGGCGCGTCGTCAAGAAGCTGCTGAGGCATCTGCCGGATATCGAGAGCGCGCTGGACCAGATTGACAGCGTGACCGGCCTGCTCGAAGTGGCCGGTCCGATCGGCAAAGACGCGTTTGCCAAGGCGACTGAATCGTTGGACGCGCTCGACCGCGCCGGTTACATGACGTTTGCGCGCGGCGGCGCGCGCATCGTCGACAGGATTGTCACGTCGTTCACCGAAGACGACGTGCGCCAGCTGGGCGACAACGTGGTGCTGATTCTGCGCACCGTGCAGCAGATGACGCAGCCGGAAGTAATGAACTTCCTGCGCGCCACCGTGACGCTGGCGGAAAGCGAGACCGAAGCGCCCGTGGATGTGTCGTATCGCGGACTGCTCGCGCAGATGCGCGATCCAAACGTGCGGCGCGGGCTCGGACTGGCCATGCGCGTGGTGGGCGGCATTGGCGGCAACGCCGCAGGCGCAGGCGCGGCGCACAACAACTGAGTGGTGATTTTGGGAAGCGCAAGCGGCCCAGGAGTGATTCAACTATGGCTACTAAATTGATTGCAGGAAAGACCGTTCAAGTGAACGACGAAGGCTTTATGACCGATCCGAACGAGTGGAACAATGACATTGCAAGCGCTGTCGCGGCCGAGGAAGGCATACCCGCGCTGTCGCCGGCGCATTGGAAGGTGATCGAGTTTTGCCGCACGGACGGCCTGGCCAGCGGCAAGGCGCCGACGCTGCGCCGCATCACATCGCAAACCGGACTGAGCACCAAAGACATGTTTGCGCTGTTCCCGAAAGGACCGGCCAAGAAAGTGGCGCGGATCTCCGGTTTGGGCAAACCCGAAGGCTGCGTTTAGGAGATGGCATCATGACTGAATCCAATAGAAAAGTCGCATTTATCTGTTCGAAGGGCGATCTGGACATGGCCTATCCGGCCCTGGTGATGGGCTGGGCGGCGCTGGGCAACGGCATCGATGTGACCATGTTCTTTACGTTCTGGGGCATGGACATCATCAACAAGGCGCGCCAGGATCACTTGGAGCTTGCGCCCGTCGGACACACGAGCATGAAGATGGACATGATGGGCGTGCCCGGGCATCTTGGCATCCCCAACGCGCTGGCCGTTCTGCCCGGTATGACCGCCATGGCCACCAAAGTGATGAAGGACAAGATGGCCTCGCTGGAGATTCCAACGGTGAGCGAGTACATTCAGATGCTGCTCGACGGCGGCGCAAAAATGTATGCGTGCAAAATGTCCGTCGACATGTTTGGACTGACGAAAGAAGACTTTGTCGACGGCGTGGAAGGCATCGTCACTGCCGGCGATTTCATGGACATGACCGAAGGCGCGCAGGTGATTTTCATCTAGCGGCCCGTCGAAGGAAAGCTTTTTCTCGCCGAAATCATCATCCCCGCCATCTTCGCGGGGATGGTGATTTCGGCGCTTGAATTTCTTGACTGGACCGATTACTAGGCTGAGCGCTTTTTCTGGCACAGCCGAGCGGCAAGCTGTGTCAACGCGCGCCAGGTCATCCGGCGCATTGCCCCGCGAGACGGTCTGATGGAAGTCGCGCAGCAGATTTTTTTATTCGATATGGTTTTTCCGTTCCTGCCGCCGCGCACATGCCGGCATTGTGACATCCGGGTAATGGCATTGCAGTTCGGCATGTCACTGATGCGTCAAGGGCGGCGCAACAGATGTCATCGGGTGAGTTCTAGCGCATTACCATCGGCAGGGCGGCGCGCGGCAGCAGCACAGCCGTGGCTGTGGGAATCGCGGTCTCGGTAGGCATTGGCGTTGGCGTGTCCGAAAGTGTCACACTGATTGTGGGTGTGGCAGTGATTGTGACTGTGCCAGTGGATGTCACGGTCGACGTGACCGTTGGAGTGGCGGTCGCTGTCGCGGTGCTCGCGGGAGTGGCTGTATGGGTGGGAGTCAGCGTTGGATCGCCCGGAGCGGCGCAGCGATACACATTCACATCGTCGATAAACCAGCCAAAGTCGCCGACGTTGGTGTCCGTGCCGATGCGAAAGCGCAGGCGCACGGATTGTCCGGCCAAGGGGCTCAGATCAAAGCGGCTGCTGATATAGCCGTTGCTTTGGCCGACAAAAGCTTGACGCCCGGCCAGCGGGTTTCCGGACGTGGCATACAGGGCGCCGCCGTAGCCGTTGACGCTGGCAAGTCCCGTAGTCGGCAGCCAGCTCGCGCCGCCGTCGAGGCTGTATTCAAGCATGCCGCCGTCATAGTTGTTTGCCGCGGCGTATTCGAAACCATAGGCGTGGTTGAAGCGCAGGTAAACCTGACTGCCAGCCGGCAAGGCAATTGACGCGGACGTGGCGATGAAGGAATCGGAGCGGATGTTGATATCGTCGCCAAAAAAATTGCGCACACCGCTGGTGGCGTAGGTCGCGTCGAAGTCGGCATAGTTGTGTGTGTTTTGCGGGTAATACCAGTGCGTGCCGCCCACAATGCCGCCGGCGACCCAGTGGCCGGACGCGGCGTTTTCAAGGTTGTCCATGAAGATCGATTGCTGTGTGGTTCCGGGCGGGCACACCGGCGCTTCCGGCGCGGCGCACAACGACGGCTGCGAATGCATTTCGACCGCCCGTAGCGCGTTGCGCACGTCGTCGCAATCGCCGGCGCCGATGCCCGCGCTGCCGATTCGGTTGACGCATGCCTGTTCAAGTGCGCTGCTGAGATCGGCGTAGTCGCTGGCGGAGGTGAGCAGGCTGGTCGAGGCCTCATACCAGACGGCCGCGGTTTTGGTCATGCCGATGCCGGTGACGGTCACGCCATTGAAGCTGTCGCCATTGACCATCAGATAGGTGGCTTTGTTGGCGATGCCGCTGTTGCTGTGCACGCCTCCGCTGTCCGTGGCGCCGCACACATAGAGCGAGCTGGTCATCTTGTCCGGGTCGTTGAACACAGTTGGATCGCGCATGTCGCGCAGCGTGCCGATGGTCATATCTTCGCCCATCTTCCAAGTGACTGCCGGTGAGTCGTTGCCCTGGCCGTTGGTCATGTCGACAAATTCGCCGAAAATGTCGGACAATGCCTCATTGATCGCGCCCGATTGCATGTAGTAGAACAGCCCGGATTCATACTGCGTCACTCCGTGGGTGAGCTCATGCGCGGTGACATCATCGACCACAAAGCCGGCGCCAAAAACCATCTGTTCACCGTTCCAAAATGCGTTGCCATAGGGACAGCTTGCTCCGGCGGCGCAATAGCGGACAGTGGTGGTCAACGGCATGCCGTTGTCGTCCAGGCTGTTCCGCCCAAACTGCTGGAAGAAAAAGTTGTAGGCGTCGCCGGTAAATGTGTAGGCGTTGTCCGCGTCAATGTTGCCGGTGGCCGGCGCGCCTTCGGTGCGGACCGGACCGCTGCCAGGAAGGCCAAAGGCGGTCGAATTGTTGTTGTCATACACGCGCCGGTCGAGCGCGGCGTGTATCTGGCTGATGCGCAACAGCACGCGTCCGGTGCGCGCATCGACGAAGACCCAATCGCGCACTGGCGTGCTCAACAGGTCCTGGGCTTTGACATCGATCTTCCAGATGAGCGACATGACGTTTCGCCCATAGCCAAACACGCTGGGGTTGTAGAGCCATAGGCCCGCGTTGGAATCGCGCAGGATGCTTTCCGGCACGTGCTGATGCTTGGCCACCACCGCGCGCGCGATGCCGCCGGCATCCGCAGCATTGACCGACGGCGCGAGGCTGGCAGGCGGCGCGCCTGTCACGAAACGACTGAGGGTCGAAACGACGTGCGACTTGCCGCCGGCCGACTTGGTTTGCACGACCATTTCGGCGCCAAGCACGGGCAGGCCTTTGTGCAGCTGTTGGAATCGCGCACTGCCGCGCGTTTCGCCGGATGATGCGGCAGTCGAACGCACGCGCAGCGTGCGCAACTCGGAAGCTTCATCGCGAACGCCAAACAGAGCGCCGTTCTGGCGCAAAAACGCGCGGGCGATGGCTTCCGGACCGGGGCTGGCGCCCAGTCCGCCGGCTGCGACGGGAATGGCATGTGATGGATCTGCGCCGAGAAAACGCAACGGTTCGGGCGGCTGGCCGGGCGCGTTCGTCGCGCGCGCGATGGCGCGCAGCGGCGCGCCCGCCGCCGCCGACAGTTTCGCCACGCCTTCCGGTTGCGGCGGCGCCGAGGCCGCGCGTTGCGACCAAAGCAGTATCACCGCGGCGGTCATCAGGCTGAGCGTGGCGTGAAGGTGGCGCATGTGCTGCTGATTATCTCGATGCGACGCCGCGCATACAGCGTCGATAGAACTATTTCGCGCGACGCGACCAAAGTCTTGCCGCGTGCCCCGCCCAGGCAACGCATCCCATCGATCGATCCGCCGTTTTGCAAAGCCCTTGCGAACGCGGTGTACTCATCATGGGTGTAGTGCGCCGTCCATGCGCAGTCGTAGACCCTTGTGTGATTATCGACGATTGCCCTGCGCGCATCTCGGCTGCAAGGCGGAGCCGGGATCGGCCGTTTGACAACCTTCGGACCACAGGCGCGGTGCAGTATCAACCCATGGCCCAATGCCGTCGCGTGCGCCTAGATCCTATGATCGCTCCAAGGCTGATACTGAATTCTCAAGTCCATCTGAGTGTCGACCCATGTCATACGAAAACTATCAAAGCTGGAAAACACAGCCCTTGAAAGGAGAACCTTACCTTTCCATCGTGGTGCCTGCATACAACGAAGCGATGCGCATTGTGCCGACCATCGGCGCGATTGCGTCGCATGTGTGCGATCTCGGCATTGACTGGGAATTGATCATTACCGATGATGGCTCGAAGGATGACACGGTTGCCTTGTGCAAGGGCCTGGGGCTGGCCAATTTGTGCGTGGTCGAAGCCGAGCGCAATGGCGGCAAGGGCAGCGCGGTGCGCCGCGGCATGCTGGCCGCGCGCGGGCGCTATCGGCTGTTCGCGGATGCGGACAACTCCACGCCAATTGAGGAGTTGAGCCGGCTGCTGGCAAAGCTGGCCGATGAAGGCTACGACGTTGCCGTGGGCTCGCGTGCGGCGAAAGGCGCGGGTGAATCCAATCGCAAGCTGGTGAGGCGCGTCATGAGCGGCACGCTGCGCTTCCTCGTGCAAAACGTGCTGCGCATCGGCGTACGCGACACGCAGTGCGGATTTAAGATGTACACCGCCGCGGCGGCGGCAAAGCTGTATCAAGCCCAGACGATCAACGGCTTTTCATTCGATTTGGAGCATCTCTTTCTGGCCGCGAAGTGGGACTGGCGTGTGGCTGAAGTGCCGGTGACCTGGGTCGATTCACCCGGCTCAAAGGTCGATGCTGTCAAAGAGTCGCGCCGCTTTCTGACGGACATGGTCACCATTCTCCGCAACAACTGGCGCGGCATTTACCCGCAAGCCGCCTGAACGTTAGCGATCAACCATCACAATTACCACCATGCCACCAACGCTTCGCATCGCCGTCGTCACCGCGCATCCGCCCAGCAGCGGATCGCTGACCGAATATGCCTTTCACTTCTTCCGCTATCTGCGCCGCAAGCCGGAAGTGGACGAATTGATCCTGCTTGGCGACGAGCTGCCCGCCGGCAAGCAGTATGTGTTTGACGGGCCCGGCGCCAAGGTGACCGTCGATCCGTGCTGGCGTTTCGACGCCATCGACAACGCCTGGCGCATTCGCAATGCGGTGAGCAAGCACAAGCCCGATGCCGTGTTGTTCAACATTCAGTTCGCCAGCTTTGGCCGGGGGAAAGTGCCGGCGTCACTCGGGCTGAGCGCGCCCTGGCTGGTCAAACAGCTTGGCCTGCCCACGATCGTGCTGTTGCACAACATCATGGAGACGGTCGATCTCAAAAATGCAGGGTTCGGCGGCAACAAGCTCATGGAATCGGCCATCCGCATATTTGGCAATGCCGCCACGCGCATGCTGCTTAGCGCCGATATGGTTGCGCTGACCATCCCCAAGTACGTAGAGATTTTGCGCGCGAAATATGGCGTGGACAATGCGCTTCTGGCGCCGCATGGCTCGTTTGACGAGTCGCCGCCGCCTTCGCTTGAGCTGCCGCCCGGCCCGCTGCAGATCATGACTTTTGGCAAGTTTGGCACATACAAGCGGGTGGAGCGGCTGATTGAGGCGTTTAGCCTGATGCAGAGCAGCGCCCGGCCGAAGTTGGAACTGGTGATTGCGGGCACAGACTCGCCCAACGCGGCGGGCTATCTCGAATCCATGCGCCAGCGCTATAGCGATGTGGAAAACGTTCGCTTTACCGGCTATGTGCCGGAAGAGGACGTGCGGCGAATCTTTGGCGAGGCGGCGGTTGTGGTGTTTCCGTACACCAGCACCACCGGCAGCAGCGGCGTGCTGCATCAAGCCGGCGACTACGCCAAGGCTGTGGTGCTGCCGCGCATCGGCGATCTGGCCGAGCTGGTTGCAGAAGAGGGATACACCGGCGAGTTCTTTGACCCCGATGACGCCAACAGCCTGGCCCACGCGATCGGCAAGATCATCGACTACCCGGAGCATCGCAAGCAAATGGGGTTGCGCAACTATCGCGCCGCGCGCGGCCTGCCCATGGACGAAGTCGTGGACTGGTATCTGCTGCATTTCGAGCGGCTGATTGGCGAGCGCAATCGCAGCCAGCCGTTGCCAGCCTGAACTGTGTAGTGCGGCCCTGCGGCCGATTAATGAAGCCCAAGGAGACACCGAACATGAAAGTAGAATCAACTCATCTTGAAGGCGTGCCCGTCGTGCGCCTGAGCGGCCGCTTTGACGCATACGAGGTGCCGCAGGTGCGCGCCTGGTTCGATGCCAATAAGCCGGCCAAAGCCGTGGTCAACCTGACCGGCGTGAACTTTTTGGACTCGTCGGCGCTGTCGTTGCTGGTGCAGCAGATGAAGCACTGCCGCGAGCGCGGCGGCGAGCTTGCGTTGAGCTGCGTGGCTCAGCCGGTGCGCATCATTTTTGAATTGACGCGTCTGGATCGCGCCTTTCCAATTGCCATTTCTGAGCAGGAAGGCGTGGCCGCGCTGTCCTTCCGCAGAAACTGAAGTTCAGACACGATACGAGATCCACGCGTCACACTGTCATCATGCCAAACTCACTGCTATCCGGTCAGAGACGCGAGCTTGATGCGCAAGCGCAATTCTGGCTTGCGGCGGGTGCGGCGAGCTTCGCGCTGATCGACGACGGCCAGTGCCGCCAGCTGTGGGGCGCTGCGGGCGTGGGCGATGCGGCTAGCATTGAATCTCCGATGATCGCTGGCACGCGCACGCGCCTTCGCGTGAGCGGGGCGCTGCCGATATGGAGCGAAGCGCGCCTGAATCTCGATGCGCGCACGCTTGGCGCGATCAGCCGCCTGGAGAACGATCTGGATGTCATGACCGGCGACCTGGTCGAAAGCCAGGATCAGTTGCTGGCGCTATATGACATGGCGCAGTCGACGCGGCTGTATCTGAATGCCGAAGAGATGCTCACACATACGGCAGGCGAAGCCGCCAGGCTGGTTCATGCGCGCTCCGGGTTTGCGGCGATGAGCGACGGCGTTGCCGTGACGTCGCTGGTGCAATCACCGGGCGGCCAGCTCAGCACCGCGGCGCTGGAAGTCATCCGCGCGCGCTGTGCCGGCGGCGAGGCGGGCGAATGGCTGCCTGCGCGCGATGCGCTGCCCCCTGGCGTACACTCGCTCTACCTCAAGCGCTTTCGCGTGCGCAAGGACGTGTATTGTGTGGTCGGCGTCGCCGATAGCGCGCGCGGCGTGTTTGGATCGCCGGATGTGAAATTGATCGGGGCGATCGCCGACCGCACCAGCGCCTATCTGGAAAACGCGCTGCTATATCAGGACAACCTGCGCCAGGCGCGGCTGGGCGCCGAAATGCAGCTGGCCCGCGATGTGCAGGCGCGCCTGCTGCCCAGCCTGGATCGGATGTTTGCAGGACTGGACATCGCCACCTTTTCGGCCCCCGCGCGCGATGTGGGCGGCGACTTCTACGACCTGATGCCTGAACCGGATGGCGGCCTGATGTTCTATGTGGGCGATGTGTCAGGCAAGGGCATGCCGGCTGCCATGATGATGGCGGTGGTTCGCACCGCCACGCGCACGCACGCAAAGTTCATGCATGAACCCACGCCGGCGTTGGTGCTTGGCCGCACCAACGAGGATTTGTATGACGACATGACCAACAACGCCATGTTCACGACCATGTTTGTCGGGCGCTACTCGCCCAAGAGCGGCGAACTGGTTTATGCAAACGCGGGTCATTCGCCGGTGGTCTTCTGTCCGAGCGGCGGCCGGGCTGTGCTGCTGGAAGCCGATGCGCCGCCGGTTGGCGTTCTGGATTTCAACCTGTGTGCCGACCACACGCTGCGGCTGCAGCCGGGCGATGTGCTTTGCGTGACATCCGACGGCTTGAATGAGGCAAAGGATATGGGCGGCGAGCTGTTCAGCACCGAACGCCTGCTGGAATCGATTGAGCTGCATGCGCCTGGATCGGCGCGAGACATTGTCGCGCGGGTGATGGGCGATGTGCACGGATTTTCTGGATCAGCCGAGCAGTCGGATGATCAAACAATGCTGGTAATCAAACGCCATGGCTGAAGTAATGAAACTCGACCTTCCGGGAAGCCTGTCACAGGTGGCGCATTTGCGCGAAGCCGTCGCCGACACGTTGCGCATGTTGAAAGGCGTCGAGGATGCCGAGTCGATTTGCTACAACGTGCAGCTGGCCGCCCAGGAAATTGCGGTAAATATCGTCGAGCACGCCTACAAGGGCGGGCGCGATCCTGAACGTCAGCGCATCCGCGCGACCCTGTCGGTTTTTCAGCGCCCGCGACGCATCGAAATCGAGCTGCGCGATTCGGGCGCGCCATTCAACCCCGCTGCGATGCCCGATCCCGCGTTGGATGACGTGCACGAAGGCGGCTACGGCGTATTTCTCGCGCGCACGCTCTTGGACGAGCTGGCCTGCGAGCGTGAATCAAGTGGCAATTGCTGGAGGCTAATCAAGAACATACCATGATGGACCTAACTGTAGACGAACACCTTATCCGCGCCGCGGTCATCGCGCCCAAGAGCGCAATCGACGCGTTCAGCGCGCCGGCGTTGCGCGAACGCATCACCAACCTGCTGGACAGCGGCGTCACCAACCTGGTGCTAGACCTGTCGAGCACGCCGTTTATGGACTCAGCCGGCATGTCGGTGCTGGTGATGGCGCTCAAACGCTCGCGCATGGCGGGCGGCAATGTGCGCATGGTGGCGCCCAAAATCGAGGCCGCCAACCGCATTCTCAAACTCACCCGATTCGACCAGGTCTTTGAATTCTCGGCCAGCGCCGAAGAAGCATTGGCTGTTTGGCGCAAGGCTTAAACGCATTTCTATGGCACGCATACTCGCAGTGGACGATTACTCTGTCACGCAACGGGTGCTGCAGGCCCAACTGCGCACCGCCGGCCACGAGACAGTCGTGGCCGACGGCGCAACCGCCGCGATCAGTCTGCTGGAGCAGCGGTCGGTCGATCTGGTCATCTGTGACATCGACATGCCCGATGTGGACGGCGTGGAGCTGCTCAAGCATCTGCGCGCCGATGCAAGCACGAAATACCTGCCGGTGATCATGCTTACCGCCAGCAACTATGACGAAGACCGCGCGCGCGCCAGCGCCGCCGGCGCGACCGCCTTTCTCACCAAACCGTCGAGCACGCAGGAACTGCTAAAGGCGGTCGACCAATGCTTAAGGCACTAGGGCGCGGCAAGCTGCCGGCGCCCGGCGAGCTGCTGCGCGGCGGCGGGCTGCTGTTTGTCAGCAGCACGCTGGTCAACGTCGGCAACTATGCCTTCAACATTGTGCTGGGCCGCTGGCTTGGACCAGCGGCGTTTGCCGATGCCAGCCTGATGGTCACGCTGTTGCTGCTGTTTTCGTTTGTGGCGGCGGCGTTGATCATGGTCACCTCCAAGTTTGTCGCCACCCATTACGCGACGGACGGCGCGGGCAGCGCGATGCTGCGCGGGCAGGGAGCCGCGCTGAAGCGCTGGCTTTCGCGGCTGGCCTGGATGACCGGGCTGGGCTTCGCGGTGGTTTTTGCCGGCCTGTCGCCGCTGTTGCGCGACTTTTTCCATCTGGCATCGGCGCTGCCGTTGGCGGTTCTTGGATTTGGCGTTCCGGTCTATTTGGCCGTCTCCGTCGATCGAGGCGCGCTGCAAGGCCGCACGCGGTTTGGCCGCCTGGCCGCCAGCTATCAGGCCGAAATGTGGTCGCGCCTGATCGTCGCCGTGGCGCTGCTTGCGCTTGGCCTGGAGGTCAACGGCGTGGTGGCGGCGCTGCTGGTGTCGCTGGCCGCCGCCCTGGTCATCGCGCGCGCACCCGCCGAGCGGCCCGGCGTCGGCGAAACGGCGACGGTGCCGGCCGAGGAGCGCCGAGCGGTCGGCCGCTTTGCGCTGGCGGCCGGCGGCGCGCTGGTCGGTCAGATCCTGATCAACAACAGCGATGTGCTGATGGTCAAACACTTCTTTGCGGCCGAAGACGCCGGCCAGTATGCGGCGCTGGCGCTGATCGGACGCATCGTGTTTTTTGCCACCTGGTCGGTGGTGACCACGCTCTTTCCGATCGTTGCGCAACGCCATGCGCGCGGCGAGCGTCATCATCACCTGCTGGTCAATTCATTGGGGCTGGTGGGAGCGGTCAGCGCGGCCATTGTCGTGGCGGCCTATGCCGCGCCGGAGTTTATCGTGCGGCTGCTGTTTGGGGCCGCTTATCTGCCGGTTGCGCCGCTGGTGTGGCTGTATGCGCTGGCGACGGCGTTCTATGCGCTGGCCAATGTGATCATCAACTACCGGCTCTCGGCGGGCAACAAACTTGGCAGTGTGTTTGCGATTTGTGGCGGCGTGTCGCAAGTCGCTGCGCTGTGGCTGTTTCACGCCACGCTGCGCGACGTTGTTTTGATTCAGGTCGTCCTCATGGCCGGCCTGTTTGGCGCGGTGCTAGTTTGGGACCTGATGCTATATCGCCGGGAACGCGCCGCTTTTTCATCGCAGCATGCTTGACACTGGAGCACAACAATGAAAGGAATGGTCTTCACCGAATTTATCGAGATGGTCGAGCAGACCTTTGGCGTTGACGTTGCCGACGACATCATCACCAAGTCCGACTTGCCGTCGGGCGGGGCGTACACGGCCGTCGGCAGTTACGACCATCGCGAGATGCTCAGCATGGTGGTCGCGCTGAGCGCGCAGACAGGCGTGCCGTTGCCCGATCTAACCCGCGCGTTTGGCCGCTATCTGTTTGGCCGTTTCTCCACGTTGTATCCGGCATTTTTCGAGGGTGTGACCAGCGCTTTTGACATGCTGCAACGGATCGATGGCTACATTCATGTGGAAGTGCGCAAGCTATATCCGGATGCCGAGCTGCCGCGCATTTCTGTGGACTTGGCCGCGGACGGCGGCGCGCGCCTGACATACCGCTCGGTCCGGCCCTTTGCCGG
The DNA here is from genome assembly GCA_031368515.1 of Chloroflexota bacterium. Lineage (GTDB taxonomy): Bacteria > Chloroflexota > Anaerolineae > J036 > Brachytrichaceae > CANJQH01. Next base: position 13,012 of record JANMNW010000674.1, on the reverse strand, counting down.
CGTGGCCGAGGGCCTGATCATGGGGTGCATCCAACACTTTGGTGAAAACATCACCCTGCAGCGCGACGCGGGCGCGGAAGATGGCACCCATGCCGAGTGGGTGTTGACGCGCATGCCGCAACCGGCATGACCGACATCGACCTCAACCAGCACATTGCCTTGCTCAACCGCCGCCTTGAGCGCGAGCGCAAGGCGCGCAAGGAAGCCGAGATGCTTCTGGAGAGCAAGAGTCTTGCGCTGTACCGCGCCAACACCGCGCTGCAGCAGCTGGCTGAGGATCTTGAGGGGCGCGTGCGTGATCGCACGGCCGAGCTGCAGGACCGTGAACGGTTGCTGGACGAAGCGCAGCGCATTGGCCAATTTGGCCATTGGCGCTGGGAGTCCGAAAGCAATGCCACGATCTGGTCGGACGAGCTGTATCACCTGTATGGCTACGCGCCCGGCGAGGTGACGCCTTCGCAAGACGCGGTTCTTACGCGCCTGGCGCCCGAAGAGCGCGATCTCTGGGAGCGGCGATGGTTCGAAGCTGTTGAAAGCGGCGCTGCCTCATACGAAATTGCCCCGCGCATGATTCTGCCGGATGGCCGCGTGCGCCACCTGGCCGAAACCGGGCGACTGATTCGTGACGAGCATGGCCGCCTCATTGGCGCCATCGGCGTGGTGCAGGATGTCACTGCGCGCGTCGAAGCCGACTCCCGGCTGGCGCTGCTGGCGGACATTACGCGCTCGATCGCCAACTTGGTGATCGTCGCCGATTCCACAAGCGCGATCACGTATGTGAGTGAATCGGTGCGCGCGATTCTGGGATACGAGCCGGAGGAAATCATGGGCGAGGGCTGGTGGCGCATCCCTCGCCTAACCACCCCGCGGCAACTTGCCGAAGAGCGCGAGTACGTGAAGCGCGCCGCGCGCGGCGAAGTTGCCAGTGATCCCGTCCCCCATGAGCATGCCTTGCGGCACAAGGATGGCTCGTTGCGCTGGCTGCTCATCGGCGACGCCAAGGGGCCGGGCGATCTGGTCATCGGCGTTTGCACCGACATCACCGAGCGCAAGCTGGCGGAAAACGCGCTGCGCGAGAATGAACAGCGCTTTCGCAACTTTGTCGAGTCGGCCGACGACATGATCTATCGCACCGATCGCGACGGCCGGTTTACGTACGCCAACCCGGTGGCGATGCGCATCATGGGATTCACCAGCGAAGCCGACTTCGTCGGCCGCCGCTTTGTCGACTTCATTCGCAGCGACATGCGCGGCGCGGTACGGCGGAAATACGCGGAGCAGTTTGTCAAGCGCACCCAGAACACCTACCACGAAATCCCGGTGATCACCAGCGACGGCCGGGAATTGTGGATGGGCCAGAACGTGCAAGTGCTGCTTGAAAACGAAGAAGTCGCGGGCTTTCAGGCGGTGGTGCGCGATCTGACGGAGCGCAAAGCCATGGAGCAGCGGCTGGCTGAAGCGCACGACCGGGCGCTTGAAGCCTCGCGCCTCAAGTCCGAGTTTTTGGCCATGATGAGCCATGAAATTCGCACGCCGATGAACGCCGTCATCGGCATGAACGAGCTGTTGCTGGAGACATCGCTTGATGAGCGGCAGTGCGAGTTGGCGTCTGTGGCGCTTGTCTCCGCGCAATCGCTGCTATCGCTGATCAACGACATTCTGGACTTTTCAAAGATCGAAGCCGGACGCATGACGATGGAGCGCGTGGCATTCGATATCGCCAGCGTGGTGGCGGCTTCGGTCAACATCGTCAAACCCAAAGCGCAGGAGAAGCAGCTGCCGCTGTCCGTGACGCTGCCGGATGATCTGCCCGCGCATGTGCTGGGCGATCCAAGCCGGCTGCGGCAGGTGTTGCTCAATCTTCTGAGCAATGCCGTCAAATTCACGCACTCGGGCGAGGTGCGGGTGGAGGTTGCGGTGCTGGCGTCAGAAGACACCCGCCTGCGCTGCAGATTCGCGGTGATCGACTCAGGCATTGGCTTGTCTGAGTCCGCCCAGCGCCGGCTCTTCCAGCCTTTTGTGCAAGCCGATGGCAGCATCACGCGCCGCTATGGCGGCAGCGGCCTCGGGCTGGCGATTTCTCGAAAACTGGTAGAGCTGATGGGCGGCGAAATCGGCGTCGAGAGTCAGGCAGGCGCAGGTACGCGATTCTTCTTTGAAGTTGTATTTGAGCAAATGCCCGCCCATTTGAGGGTCAGCCGCGCGGAGGCAGCGATGCCGTTTCAGATGGCGGCGGCAGAAGCGCAAGAGGAAGCCGCTCAGCCCGCCGCAGCGGAATTGCCCGCGCCGTCGATCGCCATTGGCGCGCCCGTGCTGCTGGTTGAGGACAACCCTGCCAATCAGCGCCTGACCACGCTGCAGTTGAAGAAGATGGGCTATTCGGTCGATCTGGCTGGAAACGGCATCCAGGCTTTGGACATGCTGCGCAAACGCAGCCACGCGGGCGGCGCCTATCGCCTCGTGCTCATGGATTGCCAGATGCCCGAGATGGACGGCTTCACCGCCACGCGCGAGATTCGCAAGTTTGAGGCCCCAAGCGGCGTGCGCACGCCCATCATCGCCATGACGGCCAATGCCATGCGGGGCGACCGTGAAGCATGCATCGAAGCGGGCATGGACGACTACATTAGCAAACCTGTGCGCCTTAAAGCGCTGACCGAAGCCGTGCAGCGCTGGATGACCACATCCGTCGCCCCAGCATCGGCGATCGACGAGGCGGCCTGGCGCGACCTATGGGTGCGTTGAACGGCTCGGATCAAACAGCCGGCGCGGTCGCATCCGTGTATTTGGATGACCTTTCGGCGCAGATTGCGCGCCTGACTGAATCGGCGCGCGCGCGCGATCACGAAACCGCGCGAACGATTGCTCAGCAGATCGCGGCCGGCTCACGCTTCATCGGCGCGGCACGGCTCGTGCAGTATGCGGCCGATTTGGATTCGGCAGCGCGCGCGGGCGCGGTGGAGGGACTGACGGCGCATGCGGAGGCCGTTCAATCGGAGTTTGAGCGCGTGCGCGCAGATCTGAAGCAGCGGCTCGTCGCATACTGACTGATGATGCGGCGTTCAGGTCAGGTCAAAAACGCCGCGCTGGAACTCGCCGCCCAGCACCAGCGCGCACACGCTTGCCTTTCCGGCCGATGGCTTGCCCAGGGCCAATGCAAGCGCGATGTCTTCGCCAAAGTCATGCACGATGCGCCAGTCCGTGACCGACTCGGAGCGCAGTATTCGCCTGCCGGTATTGGCGAAGAGCACATGCCGGCCGGCATGTGTTGCGCCGCACAAGCCGAGAACCGTCGCCATGGCCTCGTCTTTGGGCTGAATTACGCCCTGAGCCGCAAGCGCATCCTGCTCGAACATGAAAACCGTGTGACCGATGCTGGCATGCCAGCGCCCGGGCCGTTCCGCTCCCTCAAACGAGACCGTTGCGTTGGGCATTGAGTCCAGGCGCAGCACCGCGCGCCACGCGCCGGGTCGTCCGGACCAAATGCACACCGCTTCGCGCTGCTGCGCCGCCACGCATAGCATCCCGTCATCGCGCAGCGCCAAAGCCAAAATGCGACTGTCGCCCGGCCAAGGGATCGCGCAGTCGCGCCAGGCTGCGCCGTCGCGCGAACCGGTTAGCACGTCGCAGTCGTTGAAGACCGCCGCCAGCGCGCCGCCGTCCGGCGAAAAGCACACCCGTGTGGCGGCACCTTCGCGCGCGATGCGCCAGGTTGCGCCGTCGTTGTCGCTCAGCACGATGCCGTCGGGCGTGGCGGCCGCCAGAGTGCCAGCGGCCGGCGAGATAGCGAGCGCATGCACATCAATCGCGGGCAGTTCGTCATTAAGCGATTGCCAGGTTGTGCCGCCGTCGACGCTCGACCAGATGCCTTCTTGCAGCCCATGCGCATACACTTTTTCGCCGCTCGGCACATGCGGCGACAACACGCAACCGCTGACCGAACGGATCGGCGGCGTTCCCAGCGGGCGCCATTCGTCCGCGCCGGTTTGTGACCACAAGCCTCCCTCGATCACACTGGCAAACACGCCGGACGGGTGCGCGCACACACTGAGCACCGGCGCCCGCAACACTTGGCGCCAGTCAGTCTGGCCTTTCGCAGCCTCGTACACGCCTTCGTGAGTAGCCGCGATCACCCGGCCATCGCGAGTCGCAGTCAATGCATTGACCGTGCCGGGCGCAAGATCACAACGCTGCCATAAAGTTAGCCCGTTATCCAGGCGAAACAGCCCGCTGGCCTCCGTTCCGGCGAAAAGCGCGCCGGCGCCGTCGATCGCCAGGCTGAGCACCGGCGCAGCCGTTTCATCGAAATCGAGCGGCTTCCAGGCTTTGGCCCGGTTGTAACTTTTGTAAAGAGCCGACTCCGCGCCGGCATACAACGTGCCGTCGGCTGAAAAGCTGGGTGAAAACGCGATGGCGTAGACGGCGGCGTCAAGCAGGCCGAAATTGCGGCGTTGCCAGTGCGCGCCGCGGTCGTCCGAGACGATCACGCCGTCTTCCATGGTGCCCGCCACAATCATCCCGTCTTCGGCAAATCCAGGTGAAAATGCGAGGCACAGAATCAGCGGGTGGGGCGGCGGCAAATTCGCCGGCTGCCAGGTGGCCCCGCCATCGCGCGAGATAAATATGTCCGCTTGCGTGCTGGCGACGAGGGTATGGTCGTTGTCGAAATCAGGAGATGCGGCCAGCGCAATCACGCCCAGCGGCGCGTTAGGCAGGCGTTCCCAGCGTGGCGAGGCTTGCAGCCAATCGGCGCAGCGATGAATGCCGATCTTGCTTCCCAGCAGCAGCGTGCGGTTGTCGGCGCCTGCCAGCGCCAGCGCGGTTGGCGTGCCAGCTGGCAGGTGTCCGGCGGCGGTCAAAGCCGGGCCTTGGGCTAGGGGGCGTTTTTCCATGCGGAGTTGGACGGCGAAGTCACGGGTCGATGCTCTCGATCGGATTGCGGTGATGCACGATCACATCGGTGGTCAGGGCCATGGCCGCGCCGCTCACGGCAATTTCGAGCGCGCGGCAGAGTGTTTCGGCGGAATCGAAGACGCGCGCCTCGCGCATGTTGACAATGCGTCTGTTGCGCGCATCGAAGCCTGCGCCGGGTCCGGCCGCGCGCGCATGTTCGATCACGACATCGGGCGCGCGACCGGCGTTGTGGGCGATGGCGCGCATGGGCGCTTCCAGCGCGCGCGCCAGGATCTGAAACGCAAGGGCTTCGCCTGGCGCGCAGGCGCGCGGCTGCGCCAGAGCCGCTTGCGCTGCGAGCAGCGCGCCCCCGCCGCCGGCCACCACACCGCCGCTCACCGCATTGCGCATGCCGGTGACAGCGCGCTCGGCCAGCGCTTTTCGCGCATCGCGTTCGACATCGTGGATGCCTCCGACGCGCAGGATGGCGGTGCCGCCGCTCAATCGCCCCAAGCGCGACTGCAGCTCGGATTTTTGATGGGCATCGTCGGCTTGCCGCAGCGCGCCGCGCACCTGCGCCATGTGTTGCCGCAGCTTGCGCGGATCGCCTTTGCCGCCAAAAAAGCCAAACATGCTTTCGGTGGCCCAGATGCGCCGGGCACGACCCAGATCGGCTGGCGCAAACGACTCGAAGTCGGAGAAGGCCGCGGCGCACAACGGACGACCGCCGACCATCGCGGCGATGTCATCCATGGCTGCCACCCGGCCCATCTCGGAGGCTTGTGGCACGCGCACGATCATGCTGTCAATCGATCCGGCTTTGTTGTTGCTGACCAGCAGGCCGGTGACCGCATCGGACGCGCCTGCGGCGGTGATGACCAGCTTCTTTACGCCCGTGCCGATGCAGCGCTCCAGAACCGGCACAAGCTGTTGCGGGTCTCTCAGATCGAAATCGGTGATCAGCAGCGCCGCGTCTTCGAACACGGTGCGCTTATGCGCCGCTTCCGTCGCGAAAAGGCGCGAGGTCCAGCCGCTGAGCTTCCAATAGGTGCCTTCGACGTATTCGCGCTCCTGCCCCAGGCGGTTCCAGCCTTCGACCACGATCAAGCCATCCGCGCCGACAATGTCGAAGACTTCGCCAATTACGGCGGCCAGGCTGGCATCGCCCTGGCACATGCTCAACGCCAAATCCGACAGGGCGGCGCGTCCCGTCAGCGGCGTTGCCTCCGCCCGCAGCGCTTTCAGCACCAGGGGCAGGGCGCGCTCCAACCCGTTGCGCAGCAGCGCGGCGTTGGCGCCAAAATGCATCAGCGAGCGCAACCCTTCATGCAAAAGGGCTTGGTAGATCACCGCCATAGTGGCGCCGCCGTCGCCGGCGTCGCGCTGCATGCGCGCCAGCGCGTGGCGGATCAGCATGGCGCCGACATCGTCGCTGCGTGGGCGGATCTCGATGATGCGCCGGGCGATGGTGGCGGCGTCGTCGAGAAACTCCGGCAAATCGGTGGGCCGTAGCCCTTCCATCACCACCAGCCTCGGCAGCGGGCCGAGCGTGGGCCGGATGGCGTTGACGATCGCATCGACGCCGCGCTTCAGCGCCAGATGCGCGCGCGGCTGCGTGACAACCGCCGGCTGCCGCGCTTGCGGCAGCGCCCGTGTGCGCCCGTGTCGCGGAACCCCCTGAATGTCCGCCACGTCAACCTTTCAACCCGCTTGCGACCAGACCCTGAACGAAGTAGCGCTGCAGCAGGAAGTACACCAGCGCCGGCGGCCATGTGGCCAGAAAAGTGCGCACCATCAAAGCCGGATAGTCGGTCGTTCCGACTGGCGAGTAGTCCGAGAGAATGACGCTCTGGATGCGATAGGCGATGGGGTAGAACTCCGGGTGCCCGGCAATGGTCAGGCTGGGCCAGAGATATTCGTTCCACACGCCCAGGAATGTGACGATAAACAGCGCGACGATGGGCGGCTTAAGCAACGGCCCGTAGATGCGAAAGATGATCGTGAACATGCCCGCGCCGTCCATTTTTGCGGCGTCTTCGTATTCGCTCGGCAGCATGTCAAAACTTTGCTTGAACAGGAAGATGGCAAACGGCGGCACCCAGCCATAGACGAATAGCACCGGCCATTGGCCAATCAACCCATGTCCACCCTGGCCCAGCCAGTTGTTGCCGCCGAAGAACGGAAACCACGCCATCAACAGATACATGGGCACCAGCATCAGGATGCCAGGCATCACCATGCCCGATAGAAAGAGCAGGAAGACCTTGTTCTTGCCGGGAAAGTTAAGTTTTGAAAAGATGTAGCCGCCCAGCAGCCCGACGAACAGCGTGATGACGATGTAAAACGCGCAGCGCTGCAGCGTGAACACGTAGGCGTCCCACACGCCGGCGCCCAGCGCCCGTTGAAACAGCGTGACATTAAATGTGTTTGGGATGGGCAGGATATCCGCTTCAAGAAAGCGGTTTTTTGTTGTGAAGGCGCCCAGCGCCATAAACAGCACCGGGTAGATCATGATGAAGCTGGACACGCCGAGAAACAGGTAGCTCAGCGTGCGCACAATGAAGCGTTGATTTTTCATGGGTGGCGTTCGGGCTATACCCCGTGTTGCTGGCGATACTGATTCAGCTGCCAACCGATGAACACCAGCAGCATGGCGAACAGCACCAGCGACTGCGCCGTTCCCATGCCCATGTCCAGGGCGGCGAAGGAGTCGTTTTGAATGCTGTAGACGAGCGTGTATGTCATGTAATTCGGCCCGCCGGCGGTGATGATCTTGGGCACTTCCCACATCTGCATGGAGCCGATCAAGCCGGTGACCGAGATGAACAACAGCACCGGAATCATTTGCGGGATGGTGATAAAGCGCAGCAGCTGGCGGCTGTTGGCGCCGTCGATTTTTGCGGCGTCATACAGGTTTTCGTCGATGGCCTGCAAGCCAGCCAAAAAGAAAATCACGGTGAAGCCAATGCCCTGCCACACCACGAACAGCACGCCGATGATCGGCATCCACACATGGTGGTTGACCCAATCCACCGGTTCGAAGCCGAAATTGCCGATGAGCATGTTGAGCACGCCGATCGACGATCCGGCCAGATAGATTTTGAGCAGCAGCGCGACGACCGCTCCGGAGAACACCGACGGCACATACCACATCGTCCGAAACAAGCCCTTGCCTTTGAGCGATTGATTGAGCACCAGGGCAACAAAAAAACCGCCAGCAATATTGAGAGTCAGAATCGCGACGGCATACAAGATGGTGCGGCCGATCACGCGCGGATAGAACCAATTGTCGAAACTGGAGAACACGGTCTTCAAGTTGCGCAATCCCACCCATTGGGGCGGCGAGATAATGTTCCATTCGGTAAAGCTGATGCCGATCAGAAACGCCAGCGGCACAAACGTCATGACCACAAAGTAGATCACCATCGGCGTCAGAAACGTCCATGCCACGATCGCGTCGCGGCGCCGGCGATACCAGCGTCCAAAGCGCTGGCTCGGTGACAGCGGCGCAGGCGACAAGACAGGTTGGTGTGGAGGTGTGTTCACGGTGTCTTTCTGAACTCTGCAGGCAGTGGGACGGTAGAGCGGTGGGCAGTGGGTCGGTAGAGCGGTGAGCAGTGGACCGCCCACCGCCTCACGGCTCCACCGCCTCACCGACCCACCGCTTACCGGCTACCGGCTTAACCCGACTTCTTCACCAGGCCTTCAATGGTGGTTTGCAGGGTATCCAGCTCTTTCTTGACGTCGTCCTTGCCGAGCTTGCCCTTCCAGATCCGGCCATACATGTCGTTCCATGATGTCCAGATGCGCGAACCATTCTTGGGCCAGCCGGGCAGCGGCCCGGAGTTGCCGTTGAGCAACGTATCCATGGTCACGCGCACCATGGTCTTGGCGGTGTCGGTCTTGTAGCCGCCCAGCTTGTCGTATGTTTTGTGCTGTTCCAGCAACGACTTGAGCGCCGGAATCCAGATGCCGGCGTTGTTGGCCAGCCATGCTTGCGTGTCCGGATTGGTGACCGTTTCCTCAAGCATCTTTATCGCCAGATCCGGATTCTTGCCGCCTTTGAGTGGCGACTGGATGTCGTTGCCGATTACGATCGTGGCGGGCTTGCCGCCGGGCGGGGTGGGGAACGGAATCGCCGCCGCTTCGATCTTGCCTTCGCCCACCGAGGTTGCATCGTTGTTCCAGCCCGGCTTGATCGCGATCACGCCGTCGTTGAACAGCTTGCCCGATCCGCCTTCACCTTCAGCCTGGCTGATCAAGTTTTCGGTGGAGGTCCACATCAGGTCGTTGTGGAACAACCAGGTTTCAACCGACTTCTCGCTGTTGGCCGTGGGCACGCCCAGATCGTCTCCCAGCGGCGCGCCGTTTTGGTTGAACCAATGCAAGATGCGCATGGCCTGGCCATAGCTGTCGCCGCCAGGGCCATAGGTGTAGTAGCAGGTGTTGCCCCACTTGGCGTCTTTGTTGACCTTCGAGATCGCCTGGCATGCGGTCACCAGCTCTTCCCAGGTTGTGGGCAGCTTGGCCCGGTCCAGCCCGGCCTTGTCCCATAATGCGAGGTTAACGAACAACACGTCGGCGCCCGACGATTTGGGCAGGCCATACACCTTGCCCTTGGCGGTCGCTCCACGTGTCGTGCCCTCGGCGAACAGCTTGGCCGAAGCGTCGCTCACCGGGTTGAACATGCCCAGCTGCACGAATTCGTTCACATACGCTTCGCCATACGTTGTATCCGGAAAGATCCCGGCGGCCGCAGCCATAAGCTGATTCTGGCGCAGATCCCAGTCCCAGCTATGGCTGGTGATCTTCATCGACACGCCTGGATTCTTTTCAAGCCAGCCTTTGAACATTTGCCGGCCAAGGCCGCCCCAGTACCACTGCTTCTTGAACTCTTCGTTCTCGGGGTCGGGCTTCCACTCTTTGTTGAGATCGGGCAGATCGGTGTTCCACCACACATCCATGACCACCGGCTCCGGCGGCGCGGTGGGCATGGGCGTGACCGTTACCGCCTTTTCCACTTGCACTTCCACCTGAACCGTTTCCTTGACGGTCTCCTTCACGGTCTTCTCGACAACTTTCTCGATTTCGACCGTCTCTTTGACGATCACTGTTGCGGGAGCCTGGGCTCCGCATGCGGACAATACCGATGCGCCGACGGCGAAACCAATACCCCTCACAAAGTCTCGGCGCGACAGAGGTTTTTTCTGCATCTGAAATACTCCTCGGCTCTTTCAAAAGCAATGCGTCGTGCGGCGGCGCCTGCGGCTGCTGCACAATTGCGCATTTTTGAAAGGACGCGATATCGGACGGCAACAAACGAACGCTAAGAAATCCCGCCACTGCAGGCGGGTGCGCATTCCGCGCGGCGAAAATAATCGATCTTCCCGGCCAAAATGCCGCTTCATGAAATACCGAAGACGCGTGCGGCGGCTTGTGTGTAGTGGGCGTGCTTGCTCGATGTTGGGTGATGCGGTGCCTGAATCCTGCGATTATTCTCTCGCGCTTGGACACTGATTCGACTTTTAGTCACCTCCTCCTGGCTTGGCAGATATTGCCTGGCCCATCGCATATCGCCACCGAGCCGCATCCTTGAGTTCGCGCGCGCAGCGTGGCGACGCCTTTACTTACTCAAAATTGTAGAGACTCGCCGCAAATGCGCAAATTGACGAATTTTGGCGCTTGCCTTTCTCTCCATCACTTCTCCATACGCCGTTGATACCTTGTTCGCACAGCAACGCTCATTCACCCGTTGGCTGTCAATACAAAGGAAACAGGTAATCATGAACAAGATTCAATGGACACGACGCACGGCAGGCACCCTGGCGGTGGCTTTTGTCGGAGCGGCTGCGGTGGGCGCGCTTGCATTTGGCGGCAGCGTTTCGGCGCAATCGCAAACTCCCCCGGCGGCGACAGCGTCGCCGCTGATGCCGGGCAAACCCGGAGCGGGCGGATTCAAGATGCGCTTTGGCACACAGGCCAATTCGCCCCTCGCCGTGGCCGCCAAAGCGCTGGGCATGGACGAAACCGCGTTGCGCACCGAATTGCAAAGCGGCAAGACCATCGCCGATGTGGCCAAGGCCAAGGGCGTAGACAGCGCCAAGATCATCACTGCCATCGTCGAGGCGCAGAAAGCCGATGTCGCGCAGGCTGTGTCGGATGGCAAACTGACGCAGGCGCAGGCCGATCAGATTTTGGCCAACGCCGAAACACATGCGGCGAATCATGTCAATAGCACTGCGCCGATGGGCCGGGGCGGGCACGGCGGCAAAGGCGGCATGCTTGCGGGCGATCCAGCCAACGCGCCGCTGGCCGTCGCGGCAAAGGCGCTTGGCATTGACGAGGCCGCGCTGCGCACCGAACTGCAAAGCGGCAAGACCATCGCGGATGTGGCCAAAGCCAAAGGCGTTGACACAGCCAAAATCGTCACGGCCATCGTGGACGCGCGCAAGATCGATGTGGCCAAGGCTGTGACCGACGACAAGCTGACCCAGGCGCAAGCCGATCAGATGCTGGCCAATGCCGAAGCGCGCGCAACCGATCTGGTTAACGGCAAGGCGCCGACCGGCCGGCACAACGGCGGCCGCGGCCCAGGCTTTGGTCCAGGCCGGGGCTTTGGCCCAGGCCATCGGGCGCCGGGCACCGCACCCGCTACACCGGCTGCAACCGGCGAAGGCGCGTAGACGCTATCTGCTGCGGGTTTGGGAAGCCGCGGCGTTCGCAAGAGCGCCGCGGCTTTTTGGGGCTAGCGCTCGGTGAGCTCCGTGAGAGGAGAGCGCCACGCAGTATCGTTATAACTGAGCTTTGAAGACTGTTTTTCAAACCCAGGTACAGCCAAGCATCCAGAGCGACGGCGACGCGGGAACACTGTTGGACAAAGGTATTTGGCCTCATACTTGTTCAGAGTTGTAAGATCAGAGCCAGCCCATGTCACAATGCATATTGGTCGCCGATGATGATCGCCAGATCGTAAGGCTGGTTCGGTCGTATTTAGAAAAGGCGGGCTTTGGCGTGCTGGCCGCGCACGATGGCGAGCAGGCGCTGCACTTGATCCGCTCTGAGATGCCCGATCTGGCTGTGCTGGATGTGATGATGCCCGGGCGCGACGGATTTGCGCTGGCGCAATTGATTCGCTCAGACAAGCAGCTGGCTGCTCTGCCGATTCTGATGCTGACCGCACGAGTGGAAGACGCCGACCGCCTGCACGGGCTTGAACTGGGCGCCGACGACTATCTGACCAAACCGTTTAACCCTCCCGAGTTGGTCGCGCGCGTGCGGGCAATTCTGCGCCGCGCCGGCGGCGAACTGCAGCCGTCGCCGATTGTGCAACTGCGCGGATTGCGCATCAACACCGTCGAGCACAGCGCGTATGTCGGCGATCAGCCGCTTGACCTGACACCGGCCGAGTTTGCCTTGCTGGGCGTGTTTATGCAGCACCCCGATCGCGCATTCACCCGGGGCGATCTGATCGACGCGGCATTTGGCGACCGCTATGACGGGTTCGAGCGGACCATCGACACACACATCAAAAATTTGCGCCGCAAAATCGAGCCCGATCCCACTGCTCCGGATTACATTTTGACTGTGTTTGGCGTGGGCTATCGGATGAACCGCTGACATGAACAGGCTTTGGTTTCGGCTCACGCTGGCTCTGGTGGCCATCACGCTGATCAGCGTGGCGGTCGTGTCCGTGCTCGCCCAGGTCAACGCTACAGCCCAGTTTAGCGAATTGTTCGCGCGCCAACGCATCATCGCGCAGAGCGCGCTGATCAACGCGTTGGCCGACTACTATGCGGCCAATGACAGCTGGGAGGGCGCTGAAGAGGTGTTGCGCGCAGCGCTGCCCAGCTTCTCGCGCGCGCCAGGCCAGCCAGGCCCAGATGGCCCGCCCGGCGGCCCGCGTCTGCGCGGGCGCGGGGCAACGACCTTTGTTTTGGCCGATCCCACTGGCCGCGTGCTGGCGGCCACATCCAGCCGGGGGATCAGCCCCATGCTGTTGCCCGAACAACTGCAGGCCAGTTTGCCAATCAGCGTGGACGACAAGGTTGTGGGCCGGCTGCTGGTCAGTTCACCGGAGTCGGATTTGCTGGCCGAGGCGCAACAGATCGTGATCGGACAG
>JANMNW010000597.1:0-3458 GCA_031368515.1 Chloroflexota bacterium | reverse complement strand
GGCGTGTTTGCCGCCGGCTGGTTTGCAGTGCTAATCAGTGGCGCAACGTGGCACACGCGCGTGACGCCGCGCTGGCTGAGCGCATTGGGCACGTGCGCCGGCGTGCTGCTGATTCTGGCGTTTGTGCTGCCTGATCCTGTTTGGCTGATCGGTCCACTGGCATTGATCGTTTACGCGGGTGCCCTTGCGGTCTTGCCAGGTGAACGAATGTCAGCGAGCCATGGTCTTCAGCCCGTTGCTGATCATGCTCAGCACCGGTGAAGAAAGCACGCCAAAGGCCAAGGTGGCCACGGTCGTCGCCAGCGCCGCCAGCGCGCGCGGCCAGTTGCTCGGAATGGGCTCATCAGACGCGCTTTCGCGCATATACATCGACATGATCACGCGCAGATAAAAGCCCGCCGAAATCACGCTTGTCACGACCAGCACGATTGCGAGCCAGGTCAAGTTGGAGTCGATTGCGGCCGAAATCAGAAAGTATTTTCCGAAGAAGCCCGCTGTGGGCGGAATGCCCAGCAGCGACAGCATTGCAATCGCCATGACCAGGCCCAACAACGGTTTGCGCCGTCCGAGGCCGGCATAGGCGTCGAGAGTTTGATCTTCCTTCTCGCCCGAGCTGATCGCCACCATGACCGCGAAGGCCGCCAGCGATGTCAGAGCATACGAGGCTAGATAGAACAACACGCTTGAAGCGCCAAGCTCGCCGCCCGCCGCCACGCCCACCAGGCTGTAGCCGGCGTGCGCGATGCTTGAATAGGCCAGCATGCGCTTGACGTTGGTCTGCGTCACCGCCACGACATTGCCGATGATCATCGACAACGCAGCCATTGCCGCGATCGGGCCTTGCCACACGTCGATCATCGGCGCGAGGCCGAACATGAAAATGCGCAGCAACGCGGCAAACCCGGCCGCCTTTGTGGCGGTGGTCATGAATGCGGTGACGGTCGTGGGCGCGCCTTCATAGACATCCGGTGTCCACATATGAAACGGTGCGGCGGCGATCTTGAAGCCAAGCCCGACCAGCACAAGCGCCATGCCGGCCAGCATGAGGCTCATGTCCGCAACCTGTTTGTTGGTCAGCATGGAACTGATCGTGTTGAGCGAGAGCGTGCCGCTTGCGCCGTAAATTAGGGCGATGCCATATACCAGGAAGCCAGAGGCGAACGCGCCAAGCAGGAAATATTTGAGCGCGCTCTCCTCGCTGTCCAGCCGTGGCCGGGCAAACCCGCACAGCACATAGAGCGGAATCGACAGCAGCTCGACCGCGACAAACACCATGATCAGGTTGGTCGAGTGACCCATTAGCATCATGCCGCTCAGCGCAAACAACTGCAGCGGATAGAACTCGCCGCGCATGATGCCGCGCGCCTCGTTGTAACGCAGGGTAAGCAGCACTGTGACGATGCCTATCACAGCCAGCAATCCGTCCAAAAACAGCGCATAGCCGTCGATGGCGACCATGCCATAGAAGCCGCTGGCGCTGGCGCCCCACTGGACGGGGATGGTGAGCAGCGCGATGGCGATCACAGCAAGCGCCAGCCAGGCTGTGGTGCTTTTGCGATCTCGGGGAATGGCCAGGTCGATAAGGAGCAGCGCAACGCCGCCGGCGGCGCAAATCAATGGCGCCAAAACAGTCGAGAGTTCAGAAAAATTCATACCGGATGCGGATTGTATAGCAAATCACAGTTCCAAATCAGCCGCCACGAGCCGGAAGCCGCCGCTCGGGCTCTCAAAATCGAACAGCACGCCATCGTCGTCGCACCAAAATGTGGACCGGCTTTGACCGCCAAAATCAAGCTCGTAGCGCCATAGCTCGCGCGGGCCGAATCGCGTGTCGCGCGTCTGCCGGCCGGTGTTGGTGTAGGTCTGGCGCATCAGGCTGGGTTCAAAACTGACGGGATCAAGCAGCCAGGCGTCAAAGCTGCGCGACTGGCCTGCTTGCAGCTTGCTGCGCCATACCGTGACCATGTTGAACAGCGGCGAGGCGAAGTCGATCTCAAAGTCTTCGCGCCAGGCGATGCGCCGCTCATGCACGTCGCCGCGATGGCGCCAGCACAGCGTGGCTTCGGCGCGATCTTCGCCCAGCACGCAGATGCGACTCTCGCGCTGGCCGAACAAACCATGAATGGTGAATTCGATCAAATGCAGATGGCGGTCGAACACCATGGTGACCGAATCGCTACGCGGCTCGTCGAACGGCGCCACCCGCACCGTTTCATTTTCGACATAGATGGAGCCGTCGGGCAGGGTTTTTGCCTGCCAGCGCTCGTCGGTCAAAACATTGCCGCGCGCGTCAAAGTCTTGGTAAATGCCTTTGCGGTCGAGTTGCATCGTAGAATTGCGATGATTATATGGAGCATCAAGGCATCCCATGGTCCAACCTTGTTAGCGTAGCCATCTGGCTGATTGTGCTTGTGCTGATTACGGCCATCTTCGTGGCGGCTGAATATGGTTTTTTGCTGGTTCGCAAGACGCGCATTCAAGAACTGGCCGAGCAGGGCAACGCGGCTGCGAAGACCGTGTTGAAGGTGATGGAAGACCCGCAAGCTTTTCTGGCGGGCGTGCAGGTTGGAATCACAGTCACGTCTCTCGCGCTCGGCGCATTTACCGAGGAGCCGTTGACGGAGTTTTTTGTTGCGCTGCTCGGCGCGTCCAATCAAGCGTGGCTGCAGCCAGCAGCGCTGGCGATAGGCACGGTGGTGTCGCTGGCAGTGGCGTCATATTTTCACGTGGTGCTCGGAGAGCTTGTGCCGCGCGCGCTCACATTGCAGATTGCCGAGCGCATCGCGCTCTTGTTTGTGCCGCCGCTGGCCGTATTTACACGGTTTATGCGGCCATTTATCTGGTTGCTGAAAAGCTCGTCATCGCTGGTGTTGCGCGTATTCGGCATCGATGCCGCTGACATGCACGGTCAACTTCATTCAGCAGACGAGATTCGCATGCTGGTGGAGCAGAGCGAAGCGGGCGGTCTGATCGAATCGGAACAGAGCGAAATGCTGGACAATGTGTTCAGCTTTGGCGACACCACCGTTCGTGAAGTGATGGTGCCGCGCCCCGAAATGGCGTGTGTGGATGTCACCGCTTCGCTGCACTCGGTGGCGCACGTATTTTCGGCGCGGGCCTACAGCCTGCTGCCGGTGTATGACGAAACGCCCGACAAAATTGTCGGCGTGCTGCACAGCAAGGACATGATGCGCGCGCTGCTTAGCGCCGACCGTACGCGCCAGCCCACCATTCGCCAGATGATGCGCGAACCCTACTTTGTGCCGGATTCGCAGCGCGCGGACGAGTTGCTCGCGGATTTTCGCAAGCGCCGCGAATACATGGCCATCGTTCTGGACGAATACGGCGGCACTGCGGGCCTGGTCACACTAAACGATTTGGTTACGCGCATCATCGGCGAGATCGAAGATTCCGGCCAGACGGCTTCGCCCGATATCGTGCGCGGCGCGGATGGCAGC
>JANMNW010000584.1:0-24017 GCA_031368515.1 Chloroflexota bacterium | reverse complement strand
GGTCGGTGAGTCGCGGTCCACTGGTCCACCGCTCATCGCCCACCGACCTACCGCATACCGCCACACCGCCCTCCGCTCACTTGCGTCCGAAATCAGCCGGGTTCTCGCCCCAGACCTTGGTGTTCCACTTGCGAAGAGATGTGTCGTAAGTATTTTCGTTGAGCCACGCTTCGGCCCGCGCAATAAGGTCGAACAGCGCGTCGTTGCGCGTCGTATGCACAAGCTCGCTTTTGCAATGCTTGTCGCGCACCCAGGCCAGCGCCGTGCGCGAATCGGAATACAACGGCGCGCTGATGCCATGCTTTTTGAAATGCGCCAGCGCATGCACGATGGCAAGAAACTCGCCCACGTTGTTGGTGCCGTCTTCAAACGGGCCGCGGTGAAAAACCTGCGCGCGTGTGTCGTTTTTTACGCAGCGGTATTCGACATTGCCCGGGCTGCCGTCGCAAGCGGCATCCACGGCATAGCCTTTGGCCACTTCGGGCGGCAAACCCGCCACACTGGGCCGCGGATGAATGGCGTCTTCGTATCGGCCGGTATGGGCGCTTTCGGCTTCGGCGCGCGTTTCAAACGAGGCGAACTGCGCGCCCTTGAAGCCCTGCACCTGCGCGCTGCATGCGGCCCAGGTGTTGAAGACGCCGGTGCTGCGGCCCTTCCACACCACATAGAACTTGACTGGCTTGGCCATGTCCGGGCGCGCGCTGCGGCAAAATGATGCGCGCCGCTACTTGCGCTTGACCGCCTTTTTGACGGCCTTTTTGACGGCCGACGATTTCGTTTTTGGCTTGCCTTTGATCAACGCTTTGATCGCGGAGTTGGCCGCGCCTTTCTTTGGCGCAGGCTTGGCTTTTGCCGTGCTCTTGGCCGCCGCTTTGGCTGGCTTGACGGCCTTCGGCTTCGCCGCGGCCAGACGCGCCGCTCCGGCGGCGCTGATCCTCTTGCCTTTCGACGCCAGCAGCCGCGCCGCAGCCCGGCGCTCGGCCATGGCCTGCTGCAGCAGCTCGGGAATCTGCGTGACCAGCGTTGCAACCTTGATGCCCGCCGCCGTCATCGCGTCCATCTTGCTCTGCGCCGTGCCCTTGCCGCCTTCAATGATGGCGCCGGCATGGCCCATGCGCTTGCCTTCCGGCGCGCTCAGACCCGCGATAAATCCGGCCATCGGCTTCTTCACGTTGTCTTTGATCCACTCTGCCGCAAGCTCCTCGTCGCTGCCGCCGATCTCGCCGATCATGACAATCGCGTCGGTGCCCGGGTCGTCGTTAAACATCTTTACGACTTCCAGGAAGTTAAGCCCGCGCACCGGATCTCCGCCGATGCCGACGATCGAGCTTTGGCCCATGCCCGCGCGCGTCAACGAATCGACTGCCTCATAGGTCAGCGTGCCGCTGCGCGACACCACGCCCACCCGGCCGGGCGTTGCAATCACGGCAGGAATAATGCCGATCTTGGCCTGGCCCGGTGTCAAGAGCCCTGGGCAGTTTGGACCCAGCAATAGGCTGCCGCCCTTGGCGTCCAGATAAGCGCGCACCCGCACCATGTCCAGAACCGGGATGCCTTCCGTAATGCACACAATCAGCGGCACACCAGCGTCGGCCGCTTCCAGCACCGCGTCTGCGGCGAATTTTGCCGGCACATAGATCACGCTGGCGTTGGCGCCGGTTTTCCGCACCGCTTCGCCCACCGTGTCGAATACCGGGATCTTGGTGCCGTCGTAATCAAGCTCCATGCCGCCTTTGCCCGGCGTAACGCCGCCGACGATGATGCCCGAATATTTATGCATTTGGCGCGCGTGAAAATCGCCTTCGCGGCCGGTGATGCCTTGCACGATCAGGCGGGTATTTTTGTTGGCGAGAATTGTCATCAAGGAGTCCTATTGACGAATATGTGACGAAGCGGGGCGATTATAAGGTGTCGCCTCCACCCGCCGCCGGCATGGATGCGTCTGGCATTGGCGGCCACCGCCGACCGCCCCATAAAACATGCGCAGCACCAGGCAACAATTGTGAAGTATTGGCGAAATTGCATCCCTGCAATTTCGTCGCATTTGATCGCTGATTTGATCGCTGAGAGTATTTCAAGTCACTCTGAGTGGCGCGCCGGTGCAGGCTCCTGTATCTTCGACGCATGCAGATGAGCATCCCGCCCGCCCTATTCCGAAATTGGTTTGTACCGTTGGCTATGGCCTTCGCCGCGCTGGCGCTGAGCGCCTGCAACCCGCAAAACGCCACGCCGCCGCAGCTCCTCAGCCGGGAATCGGCCGCAGACACCGCAGCCGTGGCGGTCGATGTGCAAACCAACAACGGCGCGCGCCATCTGCTCGCGGCCGAATGCGGCCTTGCAACATGCAAAATCAACTACACCCGCCGCCCAGGCGGCGCCGAATCTCCGGTCGCCGCCACGCTTGCGCTTACCACCAGCCGCTATATCCACGAAATGGCCGTGGCTGCCCAGAATGACGGCGGCGCGGTCGCAGTTTGGCTGGAAGCGGTCGGTTCCTCAGTCGGTCCGTATCGCTATCGCTACAGCCGCATCACGCCAAGCGGCGTGCCATCGGTCCCCGCCGATCTGGACGCCACCGGCGCCACCATCGGCGCGCCCGGTGAGCACCGCACACTCGGGCTGCGCTCGGATGGCACGCGCGTCGTCGCTGTCTTCGAAAGCCTGCGCAGCGGCGCCGAGCGGGTGTATTACCGGCAGCTTGCCCCAAGCATCTCAACGCAGGGCCTGGTGTTCGACCAGGCCAGCATGGGCGGCCCTGGGCGGATCGAGCACCCCTCGATTGCGTTTGTCTCGGGCGGCGAAACGCACATGACCTGGCGGCAAGTGCGAACTGGCGGCGGCCCGGGCACGGGAAGCCAGATTGGCTATGCGCTGGGCGCCAGCAGCGCCAGCCCGGATGTGCCCGCATCCAACCGCTTCGTGCTGTCCGACCCTGCCAAGGTGGTCGGCCCGCCCGCCTTGGCAATTGACATCGTGCCAAACCCCGCGCGAATCTGGGTGGCCTATGGAGCTTCATCCAGCGCGTCGTCACGCAGCGATCTGGTTGCGGCGCGCATCGATGCAGGCGCCCCGGTCGTTACCCGCACGCTCGACTTTTCTGCGCGCGTCTTTAGTCCAATCCCAAACTCGCGCCTTGCGATTGGCTTTAACTCGTCCGGGCCGATTGTCGGCTTCTTGATCGACGACACCGGCGACAGCGTGGTTTCCAAGGACGTGGCGCTCTGGAACACCCAAGGCGGCGCCGTGGACCGGCTGACCAACAGCGGCATCGCCGGTGAAATCAGAGCGGCGACATACAACGGCGTGGCCGCGCTCTTTGCCTACATCGAACAACGCTTCGCGTCCGATCCATCCCGATTTGTCGTCTACGACGCAGTGCACGAGCGATCCATCGTGATCACCAGAAATCCCTTGTCCTTCGCCCCCATAAACCACGGCGTCTTCGACTTTGCCGCGCAAGGACAGGTCGCCGCAGGCGCATGGATTGAGCGCGTCGGCGCGCGCAACACGGCCTTTGACGCGCGCAACAACGCCGCGCCGGAAGGCCGAATCGAGATCACCACGCTTGCCGATACCAACACGGCGGACAGCGCCATCTCCCTGCGCGAAGCGCTGCTCATTTCGAATGGCGGCTTGTCCGCCGGCTTCAGCGCGACAGAGCAACAGATGCTTGAGCGCGGCGGCTGCATCTTCAACGGGTCCGGCTCGATCATCGCCGGCTGCGGGCGCGGCGTGACGGACACTTTGCTGTTTACAAACACCATCACTGGCACGGTGAGTTTGATCACGCCGCTGCCCTTCATCGACGATAGCGCGGGCACGCGCCTGTCCGCCGGCGGCCGGCGCCAACCGCGCATCACCATCGACGCGAGCTCGCTGCCCGCTCTGGACGCGGTCTTGACCCTCACATCGACCCACAACGAAATCAGCGGACTGCATTTGAACGGCGGCCGGCGCGGCGTCTGGCTGCGCGGCGACTACAACACCGTTGAAAACAGCGCGGTCACATCCGCCAGCTTCGCGGCGATCGATGTTCGCAGCGACGGCAATCAACTGATCGGCAACTCGCTCGGCGCGCTATCAGGCGACATGCTGGTGAGCGGCTGCCCGCATGGGCGCAATCGTGTTGGGCTAAACATCCAGGGCGACGCCGCAAACAACTCGCTCGAAAGCCTTTGGGTGGTGTGCAGCCAGGAGGACGGCGTCGTTTTCAGCGGGCCCGGCGTGGTGAACAACACGGCGCTTGTCTTGTTTGTTGGCGCGGCGCCGGAATCGTCCGCCAGCAATTTCGGCCACGGCCTGGTACTGCGCGATGGCGCGCGCGCCAATCGATTCTTTCTTGTGGGTCTGGTTGGCAACGGCGGGAATGGCGCCATGCTGATGGATGCGCCCGATAACACGCTGACCGCCGGCTTCATCATTTCAAATACAGGAGCGGGCGCGCTGTTGAGCGGCGCCGGCGCCACGGGCAACACGCTGAGTGGATTCCAGATCATGTCGCACACAGTCGGCATCACGCAACGGGACGGCGCACTGCGCAATGAGTGGGCGCACAATGCGTTTGCAACGTCTGCCGGCCGGCAGATCGACATCGGCACGATCGATGCGGACGATCCGCCCGGCGCCACTATTCGCGCCTACAGTTCCATTACGCGCAGCATCAGCGGCATTGGCGCGACGCCGGGCGCAACAGTCACGGTGTATGGCTTGGTGGATATCAGGGACGCGGCCTTCACCTACCCGCTCACGACCACGGTCGCCGCCGCTGACGGATCCTGGTCGGCCGTGGTGCCGGTGCTTGTGCCACCCGATGATGAATTGATCGGGGTTTTGCCGGAGGAACCTCGCCGCGCCGCCGCGGAAGCTTTCCCGATTGTTGGCGGGCGCCCGACCGGCTCGGTGCAGTGCGTGCGCGTGGCTGAGACAAGCGGCGCTGGCAGCAGCGAGCTGAGCGGCGTGTATTGCAACTACGCCCAGGTTGCGCCGGTGATCATGCGTTGACAGCCGTTAGCGCGTGGTGTGCCTGTCCATCAAGCGCGTCAGCACCTGGCGCGCCGAAATGCCGCGCTCGTTGAGCAGCACAAGCAGGTGAAAGATGAGGTCGGCGCTCTCGTCGATCACGCGGTCGTCGTCTTGCGCCACGCCGGCCATCGCCGTCTCCAGGCCTTCTTCACCCACCTTTTGCGCGATCGTGTGGCGGCCTTTCGCGAACAGCCGGGCGGTGTAGCTCGCATCGGGAGAAGCATTACGGCGCGATGCGATGATGCCTTCCAGCTCAAAGAAAAATCCGGATGCCGGCGGCGGCAATTTTGCGCCATCCAAATCTTGAAAGAAGCAGCTCACCTCGCCGGTATGACAGGCCGGCCCGGCCGGAATGACGCGCATCAAAAGCACATCGGCGTCGCAATCGGCGCGCAGCTCGTGAATTTTCATGGTGTTGCCGCTGGTCGCGCCTTTGTGCCAGAGCTCGCCGCGGCTGCGCGACCAAAACACCGCCTCGCCGTTTTCGCGCGTCAACCGCAACGATTCGGCGTTCATCCAGGCGAACATCAGCACGCGGCCGCTCACCGCATCCTGCACAATGGCCGGGATCAACCCGCGTTCGTCAAAGTTCAGTTGCATGGGCGCGCATTATCGCCCGTAAGCCGATGGGGGATGTCAGAGGATAATCAGAATCCGCTGTCTGCGTCGCGCAGTCGCGGCAATTGCATGTCTTTGGGCGACAACAACGGCGCATCGGTTCCCCACTCAATGCCCAGATCGGGGTCGTTCCACAAAACGCCGGCATCGCATTCCGGCGCATACACATCGGTAACTTTGTACATCAGGTGCGCCGTGTCGCTGCGCACCACAAAGCCGTGGGCGAATCCAGCCGGCACCCACAGCGCATGGCCGTTGTCGCCGCTCAGCACTGCGCTGACCGATTGCCCATAGGTCGGCGACGATTTGCGCACATCCAGCGCGATATCGAGAATCTCGCCGTTCAAGGCATAGACCAGCTTCCCCTGCGCCCGCGGCGGGCGCTGGAAATGCAAGCCGCGCAGCACGCCGCGCACCGAACGCGAGTGGTTGTCCTGCACAAAACGCGCGTCGATGCCGTTGGTTGCAAAGTCGCTCTCTTTCCACAGCTCGCGAAACAGGCCGCGCGCGTCGCCAAAACTGCGCGCTTCAATCAGAACCACTTGAGGGATGCGCAGCGGAGTGAAGACAAAGGGCATGATTGTGCAGTGTGGCTGTAAGGCAGTAAGGCGGCCGCAGTTACTTCTGTTCCGCTTCGTCGCGGCTGATGATGGCGCGCGCGCGTTCGGCCGCCGTCGGCGCTTCCTTTGGGTGGCCGTTTTCGGACGTCGCCTCAATGCCGTATTCAGTCGGCGCGCGGCTGACGCTCTCTTCCACCGGCGGCGTCGCGGCGGCGCTCGCCGCGCCGGTTGAATTGGACATGCGCGCATTCACCCGGTCGACCACCGTGCCGATGGCGCCGCCCACCCGGTCGAGCATGCCGCCGGCCGCACCAGCCACCGAGTCAAGGCGCGCCGACTCTCTGGGTTCAGCCGCTGGCTCTGGGGCTGCCACCGCTCCTCGCGACTGAGGCGCATTCACCGGTTTGCGCTGCGGCGCAGCCACTTTGACCTTGGCGCCCTGCGCCGGCGCTTCCGCTTGCAGCCCGCTGCCGCAATAGGGGCACAAATCCCAAGACAGATGCACGGCTCTGCCGCAGCCGCCGCAGGCGTTGCGCAATTTTCCGTGGCACGACGGGCACCATTGCATATCCGCGTCCACCCGCCGGCCGCAGGTCGGGCAGAATTCCTGGCTTTCAATGCTGGACAACAGCGATTCCTCTTCGAGCGCGCGCACATAGGCTTCCGACAGCGTTTCGCGCGGGCGCAACATCAGATACACGATGATGCCGGCGATCGGCACCACGCCCACCAGAATGGTCGCCAGAATCTGCACAAACGGGTCGCGCGTTCGGGAGCGAATGTCGCGAAAAGTCCAGATCGTCAAGCCGCCCAATACTGCGGCCAAAATGGCGCCGACGACGCTGGCCGCGCCGACGATCAGACTGGTAATGCCTTCCATGTCAGAAGGATTATACTGACTGTGCCCCTTCGTTACGCCACCGCACCGCCCACGCGGCGCGGGCAGCATGCAGCCCCTTCTCTTGGAACACCGCCCGCGCACGGGTTGTATTCCGCAAAAAGGCCGTCATGAACGAAGACAGAACCGACTACAGCCCGCGCATGGGCGACATTCCGGAGGGCGAGCGCCCGCGCGAAAGATTCATACAGGTGGGCGCAAGCGGCGCCTCGCAGCGCGAATTGCTGGCGATTGTGTTGCGCAGCGGCGCCGAGCGCATGAGCGCGCTGGCGCTGGCCGATGCGTTGCTCGCGCGCTTTGACGGGCTCACAGGGCTTTTGCGCGCGGCCGTGCAGGATCTCACGCGCATCCGCGGCATTGGCCTGGTCAAAGCCATCGAGATCAAAGCCGCGCTGGAGCTGGGCCGCCGCGCGTCGCTGGCCTCGCCGGATGCGCGGCCGCAGGTCAAGTCGCCGGCCGACGCCGCGCAGCTGCTGATGCTCGACATGGCTGCGCTGGAGCAGGAAGAGGTGCGCACCGTGCTGCTCGACACCCGCAACCGCGTCCTGGCCATGCCGATGATTTATCGAGGCAGCTTGAACAGCGCCAGCATGCGCATGGCCGAATTGTTCAAAGCGGCGATCCGCGCCAATGCCGCCGGCTTGATTCTGGCGCACAACCATCCAAGCGGCGATCCATCGCCCTCGTCGGACGATGTGCATGTCACGCGCGAGCTCATCAAGGCCGGAAAGCTTCTGGAAATCGATGTGCTGGATCACATCATCATCGGACACAACCGCTTCACCAGCTTGAAGGAGCGCGGCATGGGTTTTGAACAGCCTTAAGGGTTCAAGGCGCGGTCGATGTGCGCGCGCAGCTCGTCGCGCGTGAGTTCTCCGGCGATGATCATGCGGGCGGCGCCGGCCTTGTCGAGAATGACAAAGGTGGGCGTCTCGGTCACGCCATACTGTTGCACCAGTGCGCGCGAGCGCGCGCTGCGCCATTCGTGCGCGTCAAAGCGCATCCTTCCGGCATACTCTTTCTCCAGCCCATGCACGATGGGCCGCATCGCCTTGCACGCCGCTCATGTGCCCGAGTAGAACTCGATAAAAACGGCTTGCCGAGCGGCTGGCGATTGTGGCTGTGCGGCGCAAGCAGTCAGAGCCAGGGCGACGGCGATGATCGTGGTGCGAAGCAATACAGGTGAAGTCACGGCGCAATGGTATTTTGCTGAGCGATGCGAAATATGAGAGGATGCCAACCTGACAGGTAAGCATATTCTCATATTTCGCGTCGCTTAGACGCCGCACCCGCCCGTTTGTCAATCGCCGGGCAGAAAACCCGCCCCCTGCGCGACAATCCCAATGTGCGCATCACTCTGGCTCTTGCCCTTTGCCTGACCCTGGCCTTTGCAGCGCCGATGCAGCCTGCCAGCGCCGCTACGACAGCCATCGCCGCCCCAGTGCTCAAATGGCAATACGGCGGCTGCTTCAGCTCATGGTGTCAGACCGGTTGGTATGGCTCGCCGGCCATCGTCGACATCGACAAAGACGGCGCCACCGATGTGCTGTGGGCGTCCTACGATCTCGTCGCGCTCAACGGCGCAACCGGCGCGCTCAAGTGGCGCGCGGCCAACAGCCAGCGCGCCTGGACGGCCGTCGCCGTGGCCGATCTGACGGGCGATGGCAGCCTCGAAGCCGTCGTCGGACGCGGCGGCAATCAGGTCACCGTATATTCCGCCTCCGGCCAAACTATATGGACCCGCGCGCCGTTCGGCAGCGGCAACGAGGTGCGCTCGCTGGCGTTGGCCGATCTGGATGGCGACGGCGCCATCGAGATTGTGACCGGCCGCGCCGGCAGCGGCGCCACTCGCCAGATCAACGTGCATCAATCCAATGGCACCGTGCGCCCCGGCTGGCCCGCCCGCCGCGATGGCGAAGCCGGCTATGGCTGGGGCATGTACAACCAAAACATCGCTGTGGCCGATCTGGACGGCGACGGCGACAAGGAAATCGTCGGCCCGACCGACACGCATTACATTACCGCGCTGCACGCCGACGGCAATCAACTTCCCGCCAGCGCCGTCTACAACAGCAGCAGCCCGCAAGGCCCCAAAGTCTGGAGTCAGGTTGGCGTGCATGTCGATCACAGCGTCGATCTGCGCGGCTACGCCAATTGCGGCACAGAACACCGGCCCAATTTCGCCAACAGCGCGCCGGTGGCCGGCGATCTTGACGGCGACGGCAGCATTGAAATAGTGGTTCCGGGCGATGTCTACAACTGCGCGGTGGGCGACAACGCCGACGGCGATCTGTATCTGATGCCCTGGATCTTCAATCGCGATCGCACGCGCTGGAGCGGCAGCAGTTTTGACTGGACCGCGCTGCCCGCGCCAGCGCCAAACGCCCGGCCGCTGTCCGAGGACTACACGGTCATCGAAAGCAGCGTCACCAATGCGGTGCTGGCCGATCTGGACAACGACGGCCGCAAAGAAATTCTGTTCCCCTCCTACGACGGGCGGCTGCACGCCTACTGGCTAGACAAAACGCAGCACGGCAGCTGGCCCTACGACGTGCCCGGCGCTGGCATTCGTTTTATGAGCGAGCCTGTCGTGGCCGATCTCGACAACGACGGCGGCGCCGAAGTGATCTTCACCTCCTGGCCGCAGAAATCGGTCGGCGGTGTCGGGCGGTTGCATATCTTGAACGCGCTGGGCGCGCCGCTGCAGGCGGTCGATTTGTCGGCGGCGCTCTCGGGCACGTACAACGGCGGGCTTGGCGCGCCAAGCCTGGGCAACATCGATGCCGATCCCGATCTGGAAGTGGTGCTGGGCACCATTTCAGCCGGGGTTGTGGCCTACGATCTGCCCGGCACAGCCAACGCACGCGTGCTGTGGGCGACCGGCCGGGGCGGACTCATGCGCGCAGGTGTGGCCGAGGGGCCATCGTGCGCGCGCCTGACGATCTCAGCCTCGCCGGCCAACGGCGGCAGCGCGGAAGCGTCCCCGCCCAACTGCCCCTCAGGCGAGGGCTACACCCTGGGCAGCAGCGTGACCCTGACAGCCACCGCCGCTTCAGGCAGCACCTTTCTGGGCTGGTCGGGCGCGCTGCTGTCGCCGCAGCCCACCACTGTTGTAACGCTTGAGCGCGACAAAACGCTTGTGGCACACTTCCGCACCTTTACCATTGCCGCTAGCGTCTTTCTGCCGGCGATTCTTCGCTGACCGCGCGGCGCGCGCGGACTCCGAAAATGCGGCGTTTTGCCCGTTTTCTTGCTGTATAATAGCGCGCTTTTACTAACAGATTTGCGGGTCGGAATGCCAAAAGCATGGTGTTTGCGGCGCGCTTGCTAAGGAGAAATTAGTCATGGGTCCATTGCCAAAGCGCAAGTTTTCTTGGGGCCGCACACATCGCCGCCGCGCGCATGATGCGCTCAAGCCAATCCACTTGGTCGCGTGCGACAACTGCGGCGAGAAGAAGCCACCGCACATCGTTTGCCCCAGCTGCGGGTTTTACAACTCGCGCGAAGTGGTCAAGGTCGCGGTCGCCAAAGAGAAGAAGTCGGACGACAACAAGTAGCGTTCGCGCCGCGGCCGCATGGCTCTCGAAAAGTCCAAAGGCTCAGGTGCGTGTAGAGGCTGGCTTCGACACGCACCCGGGCCTTTCGTTTTTTCAGCGCGCTTGAATCGCTGGCGCGCCGCCGGTGTTTAGCAGGCTATGACTTACGCGTATGTTTTTCCCGGTCAAGGCTCGCAGTTCCTGGGCATGGGCATGCAATTCATGCCGATGCGCCCGGTCTTTCGCGGCGTCTTTGACCGCGCCAACGAGACGCTGGGCTTCGATTTGAAAAGCCTGTGCCTGATGGGTCCTGAGGCCGAGCTGGCCGACACCGTCAACACACAGCCCGCGATCTTCACCCACAGCCACGCCGCATTTCTGATGGCCCAAATGTCGGGCGAGGTGGAGGCGCCGGCGTATGTCGCCGGGCACAGCCTGGGCGAGCTGAGCGCGCTGTGCGCGGCGGGCGCAATCACCCTTGAGGACGGCGTGCGGCTTGCGCGGGAGCGTGGACGGCTGATGAAGCTGGCCGGTGAGCGCGCACCCGGCGGCATGGCCGCAATCATCAACCTGGACCGCGACACACTGCAGGCAGTGTGCGAGGAGGCCTCGCACGGAAACGGACTGGGCGTGGTCATCGCCAACGACAACAGCCCCGGACAGATCGTGATCTCGGGTGACAAAGCCGCCGTGGCCGCCGCCTGCGATCTGGCCAAAAGCCGCGGCGCCAAGCGCGCGCTGCCGCTCAACGTGAGCATCGCGGCGCATTCGCCGTTGATGGCCGCCATCGGCGAGGACTTCAAGCGCGTGGTGGCCGGCACGCCCATTCAAGCCGCCGGCATTCCGGTGGTGGCCAACACCAGCGCGTCGCCCATCACGCATCCGGACGACATCCGTGCCGAGCTGGCCGCACAGCTCACATCGCCGGTGCGCTGGACCGAAAGCGTTCGCTGGCTGCATGCGCAAGGGGTGACGCACTTCGTCGAGCTTGGCCCCAAAGACGTGCTCAGTGGCTTGATCAAACGCATCGTCGATGACGTAAGCACAATTCAGATCGGATAGCTTAGGGCGAAGTCGTGAGTCCCGAGTCGGCACAGACAAAACATGAGTATCTTCGACAACAAATCCGCAATCGTCACAGGCGCGTCGCGCGGAATCGGCCGCGCCATCGCAATTGAGCTGGCCCGCCAGGGCGCCAGTGTGGTCGTCAACTACAACGCCAGCGAGGCGGCGGCACAGGAAGTGGTTCAGACCATCACCGACGCGGGCGGCAAGGCCATGGCAGTCAAAGCCGATGTCAGCGCAGCCGATCAGGCCGCCGCGCTTGTAAAAGCCTGCGTCGACGCCTATGGCAAGCTTGATATCCTGATCAACAACGCCGGCACCACGCGCGACACGCTGCTGTTGAGCATGAGCGAAGCCGACTGGGACACAGTCATCAATGCCGATCTCAAAAGCGTGTTCAACTGCTGCAAAGCGGCGGTCAAGCCGATGATCCGCGCGCGCGGCGGGCGCATTGTCAACATCGCATCAGTCGTGGGTCTGAGCGGCCAGGGTGGACAGACCAATTACGCCGCCGCCAAAGCCGGCGTGATCGCCTTCACCAAGTCACTGGCCAAGGAAGTGGGCTCGCGCAATATCACCGTCAACTGCGTGGCGCCGGGGTTTATTCCCACCGCGCTGACGAATGTGCTGCCCGACGAGCAAAAACAGGCCATCACCAAGGCCACGCCGCTGGGCCGTTTCGGAACGCCCGAAGAAGTGGCGCATGCAGTATCATTTCTGGCCAGCGATGCGGCTGCGTTTATCACGGGCGTCACGCTTAGCGTCGACGGCGGCCTTGTGATGCAGTAGCGGTGATTTATGCCGAACTCTTCCGTCACGATCTCCAACGAGGTGATTCGCACAGTTGTGCGCAACACAGTGCTCGCCATGCCCGGCGTGCATGCGTTGGTGGACAGCGAGCGGCGCTTTGGCGTGCGCGGCTATCAGGGTGTCGAGGTACAGTTGGGCGACGAAACCGTCCGCGTGTCGTTGCATGTCGTGGCGGCGGCGGATGTGCCGCTGGTCGAACTTGGCCGGCGGATACAATCCGAAGTTGTAGATGTAGTCGAGGAAATCGTGGGTATGAAGGTTTCCTCGGTGGATGTGGCGTTTGAGGATGTCAAGACATGATGCTCGTTCGCTGGCGTTGATGGTGTTGTATGAAGCGGACGCTGCGCATCATTCAGCCAGTGACGTGCTGCAACGTCACCTTGAAGAAGAGTCGTATGGGGATCATGTGCGGCAGTATGCCCAATCGCTAGTCGAAGGCATAGTGTCGAAAACAAAACAGCTCGACGATATCATCGGCAAACACGCGACCGAGTATCCCGTCGCGCAACTGTCTCCCATCGACCGCAACATCCTCAGGCTGGCGTTGTATGAAGCAACGCACGGCGACGTGCCGGCAAAAGCGGCGATCAATGAGGCGGTTGAGCTGGCAAAGGAGTTCGGAAGCGAGACGAGCGCGCGGTTTGTCAATGGCGTTCTCGGCGCTGCGATCTCCCTATGAACGGCACCATTCTTAACCTGGGTCCCCTTGAGATCGTGACAGTGCTCATCATGGCGCTGTTGATCCTCGGGCCCGAACGCCTGCCCGGTTTGATGCGCGGGCTTGGCCAGAGCCTGCGCCGCATGCGCGAACTCTATGTCTCGTTTGTCACCGAGTTCCGCGCGGAATTGCAGCCCATCGCCGAAGAAGTCGACAGCGTCACCCGCGAGATTCAGGGCGAGCTGCAAGCCATCCGCGAAGCAGCCGATTTCCGCAACGTGCTGCAGCCGGTGGCGGAAGACATCACCAAAGCCACCGATCTGAACACCTCGATCGACGAGCTGAACAAGATCAATGCGCCGCCAGCCTGGCGCAACAGCCCGGCCAACCGCGCCGAAGCCGCGGAGGCGGCCGAAAATGCGGCGTCCACCGCCAGCGCCGCCACCGACGACGACGGCGTCTTTCCGGTTGACTCGGCCGACATGGGCTCGCCCGCCGATGCCGCCGCCGCGGCTGTCGCGGCGGTCTATGAGCCTGCCGCTTTGCCGGAGCCAGTCATTGCGCCGCCGGCAATTACCGAAGCGGCTGCAATCAACGGCCGCGCTGATTCGGAGCCGCGCCCTGCTGTGGAAAAGATCGACTTGAGCGCGGCGTTGCCGGGCTATCGGCCGCCGCCAGCCGGTTTTGGCCGCGCGCCTATCAATTTGTCCATCGACAATCCGTGGTGGTTGATCGAACCGCTGATCCGCAGCGATCAGCTTGACGAAGACAACCCGTGGAGGGGAAATTAGAATGGTCGATGTGAACACACCGGGCCAGACGC
This sequence comes from Chloroflexota bacterium, assembly GCA_031368515.1. GTDB lineage: Bacteria > Chloroflexota > Anaerolineae > J036 > Brachytrichaceae > CANJQH01. The sequence goes on along the minus strand of JANMNW010000584.1, from coordinate 10,027 downwards.
CGGAACAGACGCCCGAGCCGACGATGAGTCTGCTCGACCACGTGCGCGAGCTGCGCGACCGGCTCTTTCGCATCTCTATCGCGCTGGTGCTCGGCGCGGTGGTCGGATATACCTTCCGCAACGAACTTCTCACATTTTTGAAAGCGCCCTACACAGGCGAATTGATCGCGCGCGGTGTTCCCGACCAGCTTACTGTGTCGGCCACGATCGCTATCACAGTCGGCGCGATTATTGGATTGCCGGTGATCTTGTGGCAGGTCCTGGGCTTCATCGCGCCTGGCTTGTATCCGCATGAAAAGCGCTGGTTGTTTTTTGCGGTGCCTTTCGGGTTGATTCTGTTTGCGGCTGGCTCGTCGTTCGCATACTTTGTGATGCTGCCCACGATGATCCCGTTTTTGACGGGAATTCTGGATCCCAAAACCGTAGCCAGCGTTCTGAGCCTCGACGACTACGTCACGTTTGTCACAGGCGTGCTGTTCTGGATGGGCGTGGCCTTTGAGATGCCGGTCGTGATGTTTATCCTGGCCAAGCTAAACGTGGTCAATGCGCGCATGCTGGTGAAATACTGGCGCTACGCCATCGTCGCGATTGCCGTAATCGCGGCAGTGATCACGCCCACCCCCGACCCGGTCAACATGGGCATCGTAATGGTTCCGCTGATCGTCTTGTACGGGTTCAGCATCGTGATGACGGCCATCGCCAGGCGCGGCGCGCAGGTTCCGGCACTGTTGGATCCGAGCGAAAAGGATCAGGGATAGGCTTACGCCGCATCTCGAACATGGATCGTCGTCGAGCCAACGGCTACGCCGTCAGCGTGCTGGCTGCGGCCAGCTGGGCCTTTACCGCGCCGGGAATCAGCTTTTTGCAGCGCATGAGCGTGCCCAGCCTGACCATCGCATTCTGGCGCGATGTGTTTGTGGCGGCGGCCATCTTTGCGGTGTTCGCTTTCAGGCCATCGTATTTGCACGTATCGCGCCAGACCTTGATCGGGCTGTTGATCGCCGGCGTGGCATCGGTCGGCCTGTATCACGTGTTATGGGTCTACTCCGTGCGCGCCAACGGCCCAGCCATCGCCGTGGTGCTGGTCTACACCTACAACGCCTGGACGGCGCTGGCCGCGCGCGTTATTTTCAAAGAACCGCTCAAGCCGTTGCACACCATGGCGTTGCTCATCTCGTTTGCCGGCTTGGTGCTGGCCGTAAAGGCCTATGACCTGGCTGCATGGCGCACCAGCTGGCAAGGCACGCTGATCGGCGTCGCCTCTGCCATCTCGCAAGCGGTGTATGTGCTGTTCAACCAGCGCTTTATCAAATCAGTCAACCCCTTCGCCTCGTTGGGCTATCAGATGCTGTTCGGGTCAATCGCCATCGGCGCGCTGATTCTGATTGTGGATTCGTCCCAACTCACTGCGCTGGGCGGCCCGAATGTGCTGCCCATCCTGTTCTTTTTGTCCATCGGCCCGACGCTGGGCGGCTATGGCTTTTTCAATCTCGCCATGCGCTATGTTCCGGGCAAAGTGGCCGGGCTGATCTCGGTGATGGAAGTGCCCTTCGCTTCGCTGCTGTCGTTTTTGCTGTTCCGCGAAGCGTTGTCTCTGCCGCAGTATTTTGGGATGGCATTGGTTCTGATCGCATCGGTGCTGGCGAACTTGCAGGCGGGAGAGTGAGAAATTCGAGAGCGCACGTGATAGCTTGCCGTAGACGTGCAAGATCAGCCTCGATCCGGCGAAGCATCGCATGTTGTTGGTGGCCGTAGCCGTGGGACGTGGCACGTGGTCGTGGCCGTAAACCGAAGTTGATTTCGGCCACGGCCACGGCTACGTGCCACGTGCCACGTGCCACGGTCAGCTGCCACGGCCACGGCCACCTACCACGGTCAGCTGCCACGGCTATGTGCCACGTGCCACGTGCCACGCGGCACGGTCAAAGGGTTGCGCGTTCTCGCTTTATCACCTCAAATACGGCTCGCTTCTCCCTGTCAGCGCATCGGCAATTCGAGGGCTGTGAGTCAGCAACAATGGCTGCGGCAGCGCAGCCACATCAAAAAAGCCGATTTCGGTGCTCTCGTCTGAAAGCATCAGCACCCCGCCCACAATCTCGCATTCAAAGCACAGATTCAGCAGCTGAGTCACCACACCATTGGGATAGCGCGCGATCATGTGCTGATACGGATCGGAATACACGCCGACCAGCCGCACAATGCGCACCTCCAATCCCGTTTCCTCGCGCACCTCCCGAATGGCGCAGGTTTGTATGTCTTCGCCGGGGTCCAGCCGCCCGCCAGGCATCGCCCAATGGCCGTTGTCCGCGCGGCGCTGCAGCAACAGCTGCCGCTGAACATTGAACACCACGGCCGAGGCGCCGGGTTGTATCGTGCTGGGTAGTTTTTCGATGACGGCGCCGGTCCAGTCGCGCACGACGCGTCCGGAAGAGGGTTGATGTGACATACTGGGGTGATTCTCGCTCATGCCCACAGCCACCCCCACCAACATTCCGATTGGCTTTGAAGAAGCCGCCCGCGCCGCGCGCGCGGATAACGCCACGATTCTTGCGCGGCTGCACACAGCCGGCTACGCGATTCCAGAGTACCCGATTTTCACGCAACCGGGCAACCCGCGCGGAGCCGCAGCCGCGCGCGCGCACCCGATGCAAGGCATATTGAAGTATCACGGCCTGGCCGATTGGACCTGGCGCATCGCATTTCTGCCCAGCATCAGCGTGACCAACGACGCAGCCTATTCGATCACACTGGTCGAATTCGACCCAGATCTGCCGAACGATGTGGCCGAGCTGGGCGGCGCGCCCGCCAGCGGCCGCGAGTTGCAGCGCATCCAGCAAACGCTCGACGCCGTGCGCGCGCTGGCGCGCATCGACAGCCGCGCGCGGGTGCGCTCGCGCAACGTGGTCAAAGGCGGCAAAGCCGGCAAAGGGCTGGGCACCAGCGCCTCCGGCTCCGCCGCGCTGGCCATGGCCGCGATCGGCGCGGCTTTTGGCGAAGCCGCCACTACCAATGGACGATTTGTCACCGCGATGGCGCGGCTGTTGGCAGGCTCGGGGTGCCGCAGCGCGGCCGGCGGCGTGGCGCTCTGGTTGTCATATCCCGGCATCCCGCACGAAGACAGCTTTGCGCTACGGCTGGACAATGCCGGCCAGCTGGCCGGCATGCGCCTGATCACCATTCCGCTGGATTCGCGCATCGGGCTCAAGACCGAGCAGGCGCACGAGGATGCGCCGCGCAGCGCCTTCTTTAAGCCGTGGCTGGCCAACAGGCCGGCCGAGATTCTGCGGGCCATCGACGCGGTTCAGCGCGGCGACTGGCTCACGTTGGCGCAACAAGCCGAGCTTGACAGCATCTATCTTCACGGCGTCACCATGAGCGGCGGCAATGCGCAGAAAATTTTTGCCTGGGAACCGGAAAACATCACGCTCTTTCGATTGTGCGACAACCTGCGCGCCGCAGGCGTCCCGGTTTATTTCTCGACCGACACCGGGCCGACCATGGTGCTGCTGCTCGGCCGCGACGATGTTGAGACCGTGGCCATGCGAGTGCGCGCGCTGGGTTTCGATTGCGTAATCGGCGATATTGCGCCGGGCGCGCAACTGGTTGCGGCCGATGCGGCGCTGCGCGAGCTGTCGACCTGAAAGGTCATGACCTTTCTTCAACCGCGCCAGAAGCGATACTTCAACAGCGCCCGCAACGCCGGCCAGCCATCTAGCGGCGACAGCTTTTTGTGCTCGTAACGCGCGTAATAGCGAATCGGCACTTCCGTGATCGTGTAGCCGCGCCGGATGATCTTGGCGGTCAGCTCGGGTTCTACATCAAAGCGCCGGCATTCCAGCGTCATCCCAGCCACCACATCTCGCGCAAAAGTCTTGTAGCACGTCTCCATGTCTTTGAGCCGGACGCCATACAGGAAATTGGTGATCCACGTCACGCCGTGGTTGCCCAGCGCCATATACCATTTCTGCGTGCCAAGATCGCGCACGCCATAGACGACTTTGGCCGCGCCCTCCAGGATGGGTTTGATGAGCACGGCATAGTCGTTCGGATCGTATTCGAGATCGGCATCTTGAATCACCACGATATCGCCGCTGACATGCCGCAATGCGGTCTGTATGGCGGCGCCTTTGCCGCCATTGACGTCATGCGTGATGATTTTGAGACCGGGGATATGCGATTGCCGCTTGAGAATGTCGCTCGTCCCGTCGCGCGAACAATCGTCGACCAGAACAATTTCCTTCTCGACCGGGTCGAGATTGACGGCCGACACGCGCTCCAGAATCTCGGCGATGGTCCGCGCCTCGTTAAAGACGGGCATGATGATGGAAAGCTTCAAGATCAATAGCCTCGGGTGAAGTCTACTTGATTGAGCAACGGCTGGCCGCCCAAAAACCGGCGCAGATTGTCGGCAAAAATGGCCATGACGCGCTGCTCGTAGCGCGGTGTAATGCCTGAAACGTGAGGCGACAGAATCACATTGCTCAGCGTCCACAGGCCGCTCTCCGCCGGCAGCGGCTCCACCGCAAACACATCCAGCGCCGCGCCCGCAACCGGTCCGGCGCGCAACGCGTCAATCAGCGCGGCTTCGTCGATCACTGCGCCGCGGCCAATGTTGACCAGATACGAGCCCGGCTTCATGGCTGCCAACGCGCGCGCGTCCAGCAACTGACGTGTGTCCGGCGTCAGCGGCGTCACCACCACCACAAAATCGGATTGGCGGAGCAGCTCGTGGAGACGCTCGCGCGAATAAAACGCCACGCCATCTTGCGCCTCGGCCGACGGGCTGCGCCGCAGCGCGCTCACGCGCATGCCCAGCGCCTGCGCCATGCGCGCGATCTCACGGCCGATCGCGCCGAACCCGATCAAGCCGAGCGTGGCATCGCGCAGCTCCATCGGCATATACGGCCGCGCCTCGCGTTGCCAGCGCCGTTTGGCCATCATGTCAAAGAACTCCGGCATGCGATGGGCCAGGGCCAGCATCATCATAAGCGCGTGCTCGGCCATGTTGGTCGCATGAACGCCGGAAGCCGTGGTGAGCAGCACCCTGCCTCCGGCAAACAGCGGCGCATCGATGACCGTATCCACTCCGGCCCAGTTGCCCTGAACCCAGCGCAGATTTGGAACCGCCTTGGGTTCGGGCACGCGGCCGTTGGTGAAGAGCACGTCGGTGCGCACCAGCAGCCCGGCTGGGAAATTGGCGAAATCGGCGGATTCGGTGCAGACAAACTCGGCCTCGGGCGCGGCGGCGCGCAAGAGCGCCAGAGAATCCTGGCTGACGGCTCGGGTGAGGGTCACGTTCAATGAGGGCATGGCGGGGCCAAATGTAACAGTACAATTCGGCCTATGGCATCACCGATCAGCACCGAATTGTTGGAGATTTTGCGCTGCCCATTTTGCGTCAGCAGTGCCACGCGCGTTCCGGGAGAGGACCCCGGCCGGCTGCAGTTGTACAAAGATTGCTGGCTGATCGAACCTGTCCAAGGCCGCAAGTATCCGATCAAAGACGGCATTCCGATCATGTTGATCGAAGAGGGCGAGAAGTGGATGAACACCAAGCCCGAAGACCTGCCCGTCCCGCCGCCGGCCGATTCATAGTGAATTGCCGCGCTGTGTAGAATTCAGCGCAGTGTTCCGGCAGGCATGAGCCCCGTTTGCCGGGAAATACAAGGAGCGCATATGCGTTTGCTCAAGGGGCTTGTCATTTCACTCGCCATCGGCGGCGTCGCCGCACTCGCCATTTCCGCGCGCGCCGCGCCGCGGCCGCTTACGCCGCTGGATCGCATTCAACCGGGCATGAATTTCGCCTACGTGCGCGTGCGCGGCGTAGTGCTCTCATATCCGGCAATCGATGCGCACTCCGGTTTTCTCAGCTTTGTTCTGCGCGACGAAACCGGACAGTTGCGCATCACCGCATACAAGAAGGCCGCACAAGTGCTAGCGCAGGCTGGCCGCATCCCGGCGCCGGGCGACCGCGTGGAAGCCGCGGGTGTGCTGCGCATCCGCGAAGACGATGTGACCCTGGTGATCAACACAGCCGATGCGTTTACGGCTGTGCGTCCGAGCGCGACGCAGGTTGAATTGAGCGCGTTGGATGCACTTGAGCTGGGCGATCGGGCCAGCATCGCCGGTCAGGTGCGCCGGCTGCGCGCGATCAGCGAGGGGCTCTGGGTGATCACATTGCGAGACGGCGACGCTCTGACCGATGTGCTGCTGCGCGCTGACGCGCCGCCCGCCATTGCCGAAGGCGGCTGGCTGCGCGCAACCGGCGCCGTGGCCAGCTACCGCGATGCGCGCCAGCTTCTGCCGGCGACGGCCAACGATGTGAGCGCCATCGCGCCGCCGCCGGCCGAGCCGCGCCCTATTGGCGCGCTGAACCGCGATCTGCTCGGGCAATGGGTCACGGTGCGCGCGGAAGTGATTGAACTCAAGCCGTTCAAGCTGGGCATGCGCCTGGCCCTGCGCGACGACGAACTCGAGCAAATCGACGTGGTGGCGTTCGACCGTGTGTGGCAAAGCACGCCGCTCTCGCCCACGCTGTCGTCAGGCGATGTCATCGCCGTGTCCGGGTTGCTGGCCGACTTTCATGGCAAGCTTGAGCTGTTGCCGGAGATCGGCGCCGATCTTCGGCGATGACAGCCGGACGGTCGCCGCAATCACATGCAAATAAACTCGCCACCGTCGACCGGAATCGTGGCGCCGGTGATCCACTGCATATCCGGGTCGCAAAGCGTGCGCACCGCCACCGCCACATCCTCCGGCGTGGTGAGGCGTTTGCTGGGGTTGCGGCGCGTGGCGCTGTCGACGATCTCGCTGCTTGTGGGAATTTTGCGCAAGGCGTTGGTGTGCGCCACACCGGCCATGATCGCGTTGACCAAAATGCCATGCGGCCCCAATTCGAAGGCAAGCTGGCGCGTATGCGCCTCCAGCGCGGCTTTGGCCGCACCCACGGCGCCGTAGTTGCGCACCACCTGCTGGCTGCCTGCACTGCTCATGCTAAATACGCGGCTGCCGCGCGCCAGCAATCCGGCCCGCCACAAATCCTGCACCCAATACACCAGGCTGTTGGCCATCACGTCGATCGTCATGTCCATTTGTGCGCGCGTGATGGCCGGCGTCGCGCCGTCTTCAATGTAGGGACCGAGCGACCCAAACGCCAGCGAATGCACCAGCACGTGGATGGACTTCGGCCCGGCCGTGTCCGCCGCCAAAAGCTGCCGCAGCGCCACAATGGCTTCGGCGCGCTTGTCATCGCTGGCCGCGTTGGCGCGAACGAATTGCACCGTCACGCCGAACTCGCGCGCGATCGACTCGGCCTGCGCCTGCGTTTCACCGCTGGACTGGCCGCGCCCGAGATACAGCCCAAACACATGCATGCCGCTGTGCGCCAGTTCGCGCGCGGTGGCCGCGCCCAACCCGGACGACACGCCGAGGATCAGCGCCCATTTGCCCTTCAAATCGCTTTGTGCCATCGCTTACCTGCTTTTTTCAAACCCGAGCAACACATTGACCACATTGCCGCCCAGCGGCGCAATGGCGTAGCCGCCTTCCATCACAAACACGGTGGGCGCGCGCAGTTGCGCAATGCGCGCGCCAATGCGCGCATACGCGCTTGCCGTGACACCCAATCCGCCGAGCGGATCTTCGACAAAGGTGTCCACACCGAGCGAGACCAGCAACACCTCGGGCGCATGCCGCGCGATGTCTTCGCAGCCGGCATCCAGCGCGCGCAAAAATGCCGCGTCGTCAGCGCCTAGCGGCAGCGGATAGTTGCGCGTATATCCCGCGCCCGCGCCCGCGCCGGTCTCGCTGGCTGCGCCCAAAAAGTATGGATACTGCCAGTCTGGGTCGCCGTGCAACGATACAAACAGCACATCGTCGCGCTCATAGAAAATGTGCTGGGTGCCGTTGCCATGGTGCACATCGATGTCCAGGATCGCGGCACGCCGCGCCCCATGTTCGCGCAGCCACTGCGCCGCGATGGCCACATTGTTGAGATAGCAATAGCCCCCGGCGATGTTGGCATGCGCATGGTGGCCGGGCGGTCGGCACAGGGCGAAAGCCGCGCGCGCGCCGTCGCGCACCTGCTCTGCCGCCGTCAGCGCGCACTGCGCCGATTGATAGGCCGCATCCCAGGTGCCGCCGGTAATGGGCGCGGACATGTCCATCACATAGATGCCCGCTTGCGCGCCAATTTTGGCGGGGCGATGGGTGAATGGCGGCTTGAAAAACGTATCCGGATACACCGCATTGGGGTCGCGGCCGTCCGCAAGCCAGCGCGCATAGGCGGTGCGCAGAAATTCCAGGTAGTCGGCCGCGTGAATGGATTCGACCGGCGCCATGCCGAAGTCCTTTGGCGCAAGAACATCGCCCAGCCCGGCCTCGCCCACGGCTCGCAGTATCAATTCCGCGCGCTCCGGCTTTTCAAAGACGTCGACCAGCTGGCCGTCAAGAAACTCCTTGGCCGGCGCATGAGCCCGATGAGCGGAAGAATAAACCGTGTTCATTTTTTGACCTGCACATTCAGCGCTTCGTGGCAATGCCCGCAGCCCACGGCCGGCTCGGCCACTTCCTGAATGTGCTGCGCGCATACGGCATACACGCGCACGCGCTCGCGCAGACCGAGCAGCGTCTTTTCGACGCGCGCTTCCAGCGCCAGATTCGGGCAGGCGTTTTGCCTCAGAATATCGGGCACCGGACAGTGCGTGCAGTGCCCGGGCTTCCAGACACCGCCTTCCGGATTGCGTTGCAACAGGCGGCACTCGCGCGTTTCACGACCACGAAAGTAGTCCTGATAGTAGAACTTGCATTCCTTGCCCGCCGGGGTTCGCATCAGCCGATTGTAACGATGTCGTCGGCGTGGATCAGCATGGGAGCGAAGTCATAGCCAAGCACCGCTTCAATCTGATCCGATTGTTTGCCAGCGATTTTCGCGGCGTCGGCGGCGCTGTAGCGCGCAATTCCGCGCGCCACTTCGCGCCCGGCCGAGTCGAGCACGGCAATGATCTCGCCGCGCTCGAACGCGCTGATTACGTCACGCACGCCGACGGGCAACAGGCTCTTGCCCTGGCGCAGCGCCCGTAGCGCGCCATCGTCGGCCACCACCGCGCCGCTGACCCGTTCGGACAGAATCCAGCGCTTGCGACTTTCCACGCGCGACACCTGCGCGGCGAAGCGGGTGCCCACCGGCTGATCGGCGGCGGCATCGGTCACAACGTTTGCGCGGCCGCCATGTGCGATGACCACGGTCACCCCCGAGCGCGTGGCCAGCTCTGCCGCTTGTATTTTTGTGCTCATGCCGCCGATGCCCATGCCGCTCTTGCTGCCGGTGGCGCGTTCGCGGACATCGTCGTTGATAACAGGCACCTCGGCGATCAAACGCGCGGCCGGGTCGCGACGGGGATCGGCGGTGAACAAGCCGTCGATGTCGGACAAGATCAGCAGCAGGTCGGCATCGAGCAGATTGGCCACCAGCGCGGAGAGATTATCGTTGTCGCCGACGCGGATTTCCTCGGTGGCCACCGCGTCGTTCTCGTTGATCACCGGCACGATGCCGCGCTCAAGCACCGCTTCGATGGCGTCGCGCGCGTTGAGATAGCGGCGGCGGTCGCTCAGATCGGCGCGCGTGAGCAAAATCTGGCCCACCTGCACATCGAACATGCCAAAGACCTGCTCCCAGGCCAGCATCAAGTGGGTTTGCCCCACGGCGGCCAGCATTTGCTTGACTGGCAGATCGGCGCGCGTGCCGGGTTCGATGCCCAAGCGTTCGCGGCCGGCCTGCATGGCGCCGCTCGACACCACCGCAACCCGGTGCCCGGCATCGCGCGCCTGCACGATTTGCCGGGCAATCTCCAGCATGCGCCGGCGGCTGATGCGTTTGGAGCCAGCCGTGAGCGTGGTGGTGCCGAGTTTGACGACGATGCGCTTCATGGAGTGCTGAGTCTTGAGTTGTGAGTCCCGAGTTCCGAGTCCCGGGGGGGCCGGCCCCCCTGCGCGGGAAATGGGGGAAAATAAAGTCAACGGGCGGGTG